>NZ_JBMNDO010000074.1:0-15487 GCF_052542855.1 Streptomyces sp. SAS_281 | reverse complement strand
AACGGGCGCTGATTGCACCGACGGAATCCGATCCGGACGTCAGGTGTGCTCGGATTTCGCTCCGGCACACCTGTAGGCCACGCGATCTGATCGGCACGCGAAAGGCGGCATTCGCCGCGTAAGGCTTCGGCGCCGGGACTGCCGGCGTCGAAGCCGTGCGTCATCCCCCTGGACGTCAGCAATGGACGGTCGACGCTCACGCAGCGGCCGCGACACCCTGATCACGAGGACACCGTGCCGCCTGATGGAGAGAACTTCGGCGAGGCCGTCGACGCATGGATCGACGGCGTCCCGGAAGGCAGAGACGTTCCCGCCGCCTTGACAACCGACGCGGCGGCGGCTTCCGCCGACTTCATGCTGTGCGCGTTGATCGGCCGGACACTGCTCGGCGGAGCCGACCGGGACCCCGGAGGCCCTCCGGGCCGGCGGGGCCACGCGGATTTTCCTCTCTGGTGGACCGGGAGAAGCTCCACCGCCGCACATGCGGCCCGTGCGAACCTGCTCGCCGGAATCTCCGCCGATTTCGACTCGGTGCACTACCTTGCCGGAGGGCACCTCTCCGCTTTCCTGACTCCCGTGCTCTTCGCACGGCCCGATGTCCCGCTGGACACCGCTCTGCGCACCCAGGCGCTGGCAACGGAATTCGCCGTACGCCTGGGACAGGCGGTCAAGGACCCGGTCCGGGCCAACGGCTTCCATGTCACCCCGGTGATCGGGGGCCTGGCCGCCGTCTACGCACTGGCCCGCCGGCGCGGGTTACCTGCGGAACGCGTCAGGTGGTGCCTGCGCCTGTACCTCTCGACGTACCGCTCGGACTACGGACTTCTGAGCAGCGACGGACGCCTGTACCAGATGGGTCAGGCTGTCAGCCAGGTGTTCGCGGCGGTGGACGAGGGCGGTACGCACGCCAGGATCGACCAGCGGGCCGCGCGGGAGTGGTGGCGCCCCCTCTCCGCGATGGGTGTCCCGATGGACACACCCGCGGCCTCCTCGCACGAGTGGCTCTCGGCACTGGGACGGACCTCGCTGAAGTCCGTGCCGTGCTGCGCGTACTTCTTCGAGACGCTGGAGACGGCGGCGAGCGTGCGTCGGAGGGTCCCCGGCGACGGCTTGCGGCACCTGCGGGTCGACGTTCCGGAGTACGTCCTCGCTGCACACCGCGCCTCCGGGAGAGCCGCCTGGCTGGAGCCGTTCGACCTCGTGCACAACCTCGCCATCTGCTGGGCGCTGGGCAGGGACTCCTGGACCCCGCTGGCGGAGATACCCATCGAGGTCGTCCGGCGGATCGCCGAGGCCATCACGCTGCACGCCGTGCCCGACGACGCCGCGGTGACCGTGACGGCGGTGACGGACGACGACGCCGTGACCGCGCGGGCAGCACAGCAGCAGGAGCCCGGAGTCGCCGTCAGGGCGCTGCAACGGAAAGCCGAGATCGTGCGCGCACACCTCGCCCCGGAGCAGCGCCGACCAGAGGTGTCCGCCGACCCGCGTCAGCTGCTGCGCGACCTCCTCGATTCGTGCGGTGACGACCGTCACGTACGCCCCGCGGGCGCACGTCAGACCGATGGAGTACTCCGATGACGTTCCCTCCTGTCGACATCTCTTCCGTCTGTCTCCACCCGTCCTCCTCCTATCCCTCCATCGCGGCGGAGCTGACGACGCTGCTGTCCGATGGCGGGGACCCCGGCACGGTCGAGCACGACACGGCCATGGCACGGAAGACACTGTGCGTGGACATCGTCGGCACCGACGGCGTCGACGACCTCGTGCCGCGTGCTCTCGATTGGACGCGGCGCGGTGGCCTCGTGCTTCCCGTCGTCGTCGACGCGCGGCACACGTCGGTCGGGCCGCTGACCAATCCGGGTTTCTCCGCCTGCCTCCAGTGCGCCGGACACAGCGGCCTTCTCGACCCGGCGCCGGCGCCCGCCGGCACGGACGGGCCCGGCGGTCCGGCCGACGTCCCCCGGCTCGTGGCGAAGCTCGTGGCCGTCACCGTCGCCCGGGAGGTGCACCGGATCACGCGCGACGCCGAGGCCCTGCCCATGACCCTGGGCGCGCTGGCTCGTATCGACCACGGATCGGGGGCCGTCGGCTTCCGGACGGTCGGCCAGATCGACGGTTGCGAGACGTGTTCGTCGTTGCTGGAGTCGGTATTCCAGGCAGCAGCGCGGTGAGCGGCGTCCGCGAGCCCCTGCCGCAGCGTGTGCGACAGCTGGAGGAGCTTCTCGTCGGGCGGGCCGGCCACGTGTCCACGCTGGACCCCCTCGACGATTTCTACAACGACGAGCCGCGGGGGCAGGGCTGGGTCGCCCAACTGCCGCCCAACGCCCACCTCCCCCGGGGATCGGCCCACAACCCGCGGGCCACCGGCGGCCGCGGACGAGGGGAACTCGCCCGCCTCAAGGCACTGATGGAGGCGGCCGAGCGAGTCTGTCTGAGTACGGTGCCGAGTGACGGCCTCCTGTACGGGTCCGCCTCGGAGCTCGGCACCTGCGTCGCCGCCGACGCATTTCCCTCGCCCTGGCGGGACTCCCCGGTCTGGCAGTCGCCGATGCACTGGCGCAGCGCCACCAGGATCGGTTCCTCCTCCTCGGAGGCGGTCCTGGTGCCGGCGCAACTCGTCTACTGCCCGTTCCACGAGCCCGACGACCGGGCGATGCTGTGGGACCCGAGCAGCAACGGCGCGGCCGCCGGCTTCTCCTTCGACGACGCGGTGGCGCGCGCGACGCGGGAGGCGTTCGAGCGGCATGCCCTCATGCTCTCCCACTACCTGCGGCTCTGTGGCCGGGAGGTCGACTGGCTCGACCTGCCGCTCGACCCCGGTGCCGTGGCGGTGGGCCTGGAGGCACTGGCGCTGGGGCTGCGGGTGGCGTGCCTGACCGAGAGCCCGTTCCCGGTCGCGGTCTGCTGCGCGGTCGACCCGTCCGACAGGTTTCCCTCGCTCACCACGGGCAGCGCGTGCGGCGAGACGCTCGCGCAGGCCGTGGGCGGAGCGATCAGCGAGGCGCTGTACGCCCGCAGGCAGGCCCGGGACTTCCTGACGCATGTGCCGCCGGTGGGCATCGCCGACCTCGAGACGATCGAGGACCGCGTCGTCCACTGGGGGCAGCCGCAGACCGCGAGGAGGCTCGACTACCTCTTCGGGGACGCGACGCCGCTCGACGGCGCCTACACCACCGGCTGTCTGGACGAGGGGTACGCGGCGGATATCACGACACCGCTCCTGCGCGAAGCCGGCGTGTTCGTCGTCAAGGTCGTCCACCCGCGCCTGCAACCCATGTTCTTCAACGAGAACCAGAAGCTGATTCTGGGTGCTCCGGATCAGGGTGCGCTGTCTCCCGATCCGCACCCCTATGCCTGACGGAAGTGAGTATGAGGGCAGACAAGGGAGCGGCTCCTTCGGCGCTCGACTTTCATCGGACCACGTACGCTGACGCGGCGATGCTCTCCGACTGGGTGATGCTGCCCGTCGACCAGTGGCCCGACGAGTGGTTCACGTACAACGAGAAGTGCTTCCCGCGGTTGGAGAGCCTGGTCCTTCCGGACCCGGGGGAGCCGCCTGCGGGCCTCGGCTCGCAGTGGCTTGCCCACCGTGTCAGCAGCCGCGGCGCGCTCGCGGAGATGTCGCTGGCCGACCTCTCCCAGGTTCTCTGGTACTCGACGCACTCGGTGCCGCCGGAGCAGTACGCCCCCGGCAACTGGCACCGGCCGTACCCCTCGGCCGGCGGGCGGCTGGGGTGCGAGTTCTACGTCATCGCACAGAACGTCGTCGGCCTGGACCCGGGCGTCTACAGCTACGGCGTGGCCCGCCATCAGCTGACCCGGCTGCGCCCAGGTGTGACCGAAGAAGCGATGAGCCTCCTCTTCGGCGATGGTTGGGTGACGCGCACATGCGCGGTGCTGGCCCTCACGGTCTCCCTGGACCGGCTGCAGACCAAGTACGGCCCCCGGGGGTTCCGCTATGGCCTGGTGGAGTCCGGTGCCGCCGCGCAGACGGTCTGTCTGGTGGCCGGCGCGGCGTCCATCGGCTCCTGTGTGCTCGGCGGGTTCGCCGACGTACCGATGAGCCAACTCCTCTTCTGCACACCGGAGTCCGAGATACCCGTCGCCACCATCGCCTTCAGCCGCATCGAGGAGGAACACCGAAATGATCGTCACTGACGACGCGGTCGGTCCTGTTCTCGGCGTCTCCAGGACCGAGCTGGCGGAGGCGATGGGGCGCAGGTGGTTCCACAGACCCGGTGCACTGCCCTCGGGCGCCGCGTTCACCTGGGGCGGCCTCAACAGGGCCCTGCAGTACGGCAACCTCGGACCCGGCCAGATCCGGCTCATCGGCGGCGAGGTACCGGTCGGCGACCTCTTCCGCGTAGCCGTGGCCGGCGGCGCGCGTGCCTTCCACCGGGTTGTCCCGGAGGCCGCCCACCGTGCGCTCGCGACCGGTGCGACGCTCGTCATCGACCAGCTGGACCTGATCGACCCGTGGGCCGACCGGATCGCCCGTGCCCTGTCCGGCATCTTCACCGCGAGGGTGCAGGCGAACGTGTACGCGTCGCTCCGCCGGGCTCCCGGGTTCGGTGCGCACCAGGACACCCACGACGTCTTCGTCGTCCAGGGCAGCGGAAAGAAGCATTGGACGGTGGGGGCCGAGACCGAGGCCACCGACCTGACCATGTGCCCGGGCGACGTGCTGTACCTGCCCGAAGGGACCCGGCACGACGTCGCCACCGACGCCGAGGGCTCCCTGCACATCACCTTCGCCATCCCGCGGCCGAACCTGCGTGAGCTGCTGTCGTGGGCGCTCGACGGCTCACGCGACGCGCGCCTGCTCGCCCCCGTGGACACCGGCGGTACGGCGGCCCGGACGGCGGTGCTCGCCGGGCAGGCAGACGCAATCGGCGACGCCGAGGTGCACTCGTTCCGTGAGGAGCGGCTGCACAGCGGGATGGCGCCGTCGTTCCTGAACCTCCCCTACGCCGGACAGGGTGCCGCCGCGGTCCGGGACGTCCCCGTGCTGTTCGCTCGACGGTCCTTCGCCGCCGTCCTGCCCGACGGAGCGGATCAGCACGCCCGCGTGCTGGGGTTCCTGAGTGCGACCGAGCCGATGGCCGTCGGAGAACTCGTCTCCGCCAGCGGCGTCGACGACGCCCTGGAGGTGGTGTGCGAACTCGCGCAGTGGGGCTTGATCAGTCTGTCGGAGCGCTGAGATGTCCGACGTGTACGAGGCGGCTCCGGGGCTGGGATGGTGTGAGGCGAACGGTGACATCGGGGCATTCGCGCTGGGATTCCCGGCGGGTTTCCGCGCCGAGGGCGCCGACCGCCCGGGTCTCGCCCACTTCACCGAACACCTGCTCATGGCGCCGCGGGACGAAAGCGCCTACCCGTACGCGCAGTTGGAGCAGCGCGGATTCCTGCTGGAAGCGCAGACGCGGCGCGACCACCTCACCGTGAGCCTCAGCGGACCGCAGAAGCACCTGTTGGGCGCCGTCGAGACCCTCGTCGCCCACCTGGCCGACCGGTCCCGGCCCGGCGGCGCCGCCCGGCAGCAGGCGGAGATCATCCACAACGAGGTACTGGAGAAGACCGGGCTCGACCCCGCGTCCGACCGGTGGCGCTGGTGCGTACCGGTGCCGGGCGGAGCGATCGGCGCGGACCACGACCCGGTCGTCGCCCCGGCGCTGGCCGGCCTGGCCGTCTACGCGGACACCTGGCAGGGCTTCGCCGCAGAGCACGTCCGCCTGGAACGGTGCGCTGCCGCCGTGGCTGCCGACCCCGCGGTCGTCCGTCCCGCGGACGTGGAGTCGCTGCTGGGCCCCAGGCCGCTGCCGCGCGCCATACCCGCCGTCGCGCCCGCCTCCTTCGCCGCTGCCGCAGCGGACGGCCGGCAGGCGCCGCGCGAGGAGATCGTCCTCCCCGTCCTGGACGGCGGCCTGCTCGGCCAGAGCGCCGCTCTGGTCGCCGCCGGGCTCGTCGCCGGAGCGCTTGCCGCGGCGACCGGGTACCCGAGCGTCAACGTGCACTACGGCCTGTTCGACGAGTGGTTCAGCGAGGACGCCCCGACGGTGCTCACCGTTCCCGTGCCGCCGGGGTTCGACGCCGGAGCGCTGGAGCGGTGTGTCGGGAGCGTCCTCCGGACCGCCACCGAGCCACGCACCCTGGCCCGGGCCTGCGAACAGCTGTCGGATGAGTGGAAGAGGCGCGTCGGGACGCCCGCCGCGGCCTCCCGGCTGACCGCGTGGATGCTCCTGGGCGAACGGCTGGGCGTTCCTTTCGCGGACGTTGACGCCGGGCTCGTCATCCGGAGCCTCGCCGCGGCCGTGCGCCCCGGGGGGCCCCGGTGACACGTCCTATCACTCGGGTGAACCGCTGGGGAACGGCCATGGACCTCGTCTCCCGCCCGTCCCACACCGGCGCGACCACGCCGGTGAACGTGGTATCCGCGGACGACGTGTGCGCGTGGCTGTGCCTGTGCGAGTACGTCGCGGGCAACTTCACCAGTCCCCTCATGCACGCGGGCCGGCTCACCGGGACACTGTTCCGGGTCCGGCTGGCCCTGCTGCCCGGCCTGCCCGGCAGCGGCGTCCTGGCGCTCACCTTCACCTCGTCCCAGGCGTCGGAGCGGAGGAACCTGGCGCTGGTCCACCAGGCGCTCGAAGACGTCGTCGAGGAAGGCGGGGTCCCGACCGCCCAATGGCGCGGTGCGGCCCTGAGATTGAGGACCCGGCTGGCCACCAGCGACCCCCTGACGCGTCGCTCCCCCTGGGGCCGCCCGCCGTACGACTGCCGCCTCGACGATCCGCTGACGTGGGCGGAGCGGCATCCGCCCCAGTACGAAATCCACCGGCCCGCACTGGCGGCGCTCGCCCGCCGGCTGTCGGACCGTCGATCGGCCCTTGAGGGGGATGGTGATGAGTTTCTCCGCTGAGCGGCAGTCGCCCATCAGGCTTCTGCGCAGGATCAGCACGGCATCGAGCCTGGAGGACGGCGCCTTCACCCTGGTGTTGCCCGTCCTGGCCCAGCAGTCCACCGGGAACCTCGGTGTGGCCGCGGTCTTTGTCGCGGTGACAGCCCCGTGGGCGCTGGTGTCGCTGCCCATCGGATATCTCGCGGACCACATGTCCCGGACGCGGCTGCTGAGGATCACGGCGTTCGCGCGGACCGGGCTCGCCGCGGTGCTCGCCGTGTTGTGCGTGTTCGGGGAACCCATGCCCGCGCTCATCGCCGTCCTGGCGTTCGGGCTGAGCAGTTGTGGCGTGGCCTCGGAGATCGCCCGCCAGGCGCTCGTGCCGCAGCTCGTGGCGGACTCCAGCCGGCTCGTCTCCGCCAACACGGAGATCGCCAAAGTCTCCCAGCTCTACGGGGGTTTCGTCGGACCGCTGGTGGGCGGATGGCTGCTGCTGTGGAGCCAGGCCCTCGCCACCGCTTCGCTGGCCGTCTTCGCCGCGATCACGATGGTCGTCACCCTCGGGCTACCGGGGACCCCGGCGCTGCAGGACGAACCCATGAGGGTGCGGACGATGGTGATGGCAGGGCTGGGCGGATTCCACCAGATCTACCACCACCGCATGCTCCTGACCCTGGCGTCGCTGAGCTTCACGGTGTCCACGGTCTGGTACGTCTGGGAGACGTCCTTCACAGCCTTCGCGCTCTCCGACAGCGGCCTGGGCGCCTCCAGCCTCACCTACTCGTTCCTCCTCCTGGCCGGCGCGGCCGGGGCGCTCGTCGGCAGCCAGGTGGTGCAGCCCATCACCCGGAGGTTGCCGCTGCGCACCACGCTGGCGCTGAGCCTGGTGGGCTGGGGCGTGTGGTTCCTCGTGCCCGCGCTCACCTCGAACTGGCTGCCCATCGTCTGCTGCCTCGTCCTCGGCGGCGGGGTGGGGCTCATGTGGAACACCATCTCGATCACGGCCCGGCAACTCGTCACCTCGGGGCATCTGCTGGGACGCACGACCGCCACGTACCGGATGGTGACGCGCACCGGCCGGGCGCTCGGGGCGGCCATCGCCGGCCTGTTGATGTCGCACACGTCCTGGCAGCACATCTTCGGCTCCTGTGCGGTCGTCATCGGCGTCGTGGCCGTCGGGATCATCACCTTCTACCGCGACCGGCTCATGCTCGAACCGGAAGTGGGGTGACGACCATGAGGACCACGCGAGTGCCCGCCACGGAGTGGATGCCGACCGCAAGCCTCGTCCTGCACCTGGCCGACGGCAGCACCGAGACGCTGTCGCCGGAGGGCCTGCGGGCACAGGTGTCACAGGTCCGCGCGGAGTACCGGCAGGCCGTGGGCCGCGACGACGCCCTGTGCCTCGCCCCCGACGGGCTGGCGCCGTTCCGGCGATACCTGACGGAACTGCTCGCGGCGCTCGGGCTGTCGAATCCGGTGGTCGTGCCGGACGGTGAGACCGGTGGGCCGCCGGCGGCGGAGCGACTGGCCGGACTGGGACTGGCCGCCTACACGCTCGGGCACGAGCGGCAACCGTGGAGCGGGCCCGAGGCTCGCGCGGAGCTGCCCCCGTCCGCCCTGCTGCTGCGTACCGGCGGCACCAGCGGGCGCGTCCGCTACGCGGTGAACACCAGCATGCGCGGGGCCCTGGGCCGGGACCCGAGGTTGAGCCTGGCCTCCTCGGTGGGGCTCAAGGCCGGACTCCGTGTCTGCCTGGCCGGGTCCGTCCGCCATGCCGCCACCCTGAGCATGCTGCTGGACGCGCTGAACCACCAGGCGGAGATCCACCTCTTCGAGAAGCCCGACCCGGCGCACGTGCTGCACCAGGTCCGCCGGCACCGCGTGCAGTGGCTCCTCGTCACACCTCTGCACATGCGCATCATGCAGCGCCAGTGGCAGAGCGACGGAGGCGCACCGGACCTCGAAACCCTCGTCCACATGAGCGCGGCCTGTACCGAGCCGGTCAAGCGGTTCTGGCATGCGACGCTCGGCCCCGAGCACGTCTACGAGGTGTTCGGCGCGTCCGAGGGGATCGGGACCACGGTGGCCCGCGGTGACGAGTGGGAGGTGCGGCCCGGAACAGTGGGCAGGGGTTTCTACACGTCCGTGGCCGTGCTGGACCCCGCGGGCGTACCCGTCGCACCGGGCGAGGTGGGCGACGTCTGCTTCCAGTGCGGAACGACCGCGCGTCCGCTGCATGTGGGCCGGCGCGACTCCGTGCGATGGAGCAGCTCCGGGCACGTGAGCATCGGGGACCGGGGCCGCCTGGACGCGGATGGATACCTCTACCTCGAACCCCGGTCGCAACTGCGGATCACCGTTGGCGGAACGACCGTCCTGGCGACCGACGTCGAGGACGCGCTGATGGACGTCCCCTGGGTCCGGGACGCGGCAGCGGCCGGCATACCCAACCGGGTGACCGGGCACCGCGTCGTCTGCTTCGTGGTGAGCGACGGCCAGGGGTCCGAGAGCCGGCTGACAGAGCTCAGGCGGCACCTGCGAAGGGTCCTGTCGCCCGCCGCGGTTCCGCGCCGGATCGTCGAAGTCGACGCGATCCCCCGGTCGGAGGCCGGAAAGGTCAACCGCACCCTGCTCTCAGACATGGTCCGGAAACATCTCCAGGAGGGGCAATGACGATGCGGAACATTCCTGACGACCCGGATTGCACGGGTATCTACCGTGTCACCGCGGATGGCGACTGCGTCGCGGCTGTGGCCACGCGCTCCTTCATCTCCGTTCCGGAGGTGCGGGCACGGCTCAGCGCACTCCTTGCGACGGAGGCGCGCCGGCTGGTGTTCACCATCCTCCCCATGGGCGAGGACCCGAACGCCGAGGCGATCAGCGACGACGCGGTCGCCTCGGGGGCCTTCCACCGGACCGCGGTTCCCGAGGGCACTGTCGAGGTGCGGTTGCTGGAGCGGATCGCGCTCACCCTGCCCGAGGACGTGGTGCTCAGCACGACCGACAGCATCTGGGACCTGGGCGGAGACTCGCTGCTCTGCCTTGAGCTGAGCGAGGCCATCACCGACATGTGGGGCGTTGAGATCGATCCCGTGGACATATTCCGCGCCAAGTCCCTGGCGCGGCTCGCCGATGACATCGAGGCGAAACGATGACGTCGAGCGCGCTCGACCTGCTGGCCGGCGGCAACGATGCGCCGGCTCTCGTCGACGGAGCCCGCATCCTCACGCATGGACGGGCGCGCGAGATCTGCGACGACATCGCCCGGTTCCTGGGCGACGACGCCAAGAAGCTCGTGATGGTCGAGAACCCGCGCTCCGCGGCGGGGGCGCTCGCCTACATGGCAGTTCTTCGGGCGGGCCATGCGGTGATGCTCGTGGAGGCGGCCGGGCTCGGCGACATGTCGGCGTCCATCAAGCGGATGCGGCCCGACGTCGTCCTCGGACCGTCGTGCGTCCTGGCCACGGAAACGTCCCCGGACTACCGGAGCGAGACCGACGACGTCCCGCACGTCGGGGTCGCGCGTCGACTGGCCGCAGCCCGGGTAACCGCGCCCGCGCCCGAACTCGCCCTGGTGGCGCGGACGTCGGGCTCCATGTCGGAGGGCAAGCTGGTGCGGCTCTCCTACGGCAACCTGTCGAGCAACGCCCACAGCATCGGCCGGACGACACGTATCCGCCCGTCCGACGTCGCGGCGACGTCCCTGCGCCTGGACTACAGTTTCGGGCTGTCCCTGTTCAACTCCCACCTGGCCGCCGGCGCCGCCGTCGCCCTGACCACGGCGTCACCGACGACCGGACGCTTCTGGTCGGACGCCCGGCGCCTCGGAGTGACCACCATCGGCATGGTCCCCACCACGGTCCAGTTCGTGCTGGGAGACCCGCAGTCGCGGGCGAGGCTGTCCTCACTGCGCGCCGTCCTCGTCGCGGGCGGACCCCTGGCCGCGCCCTCCCTGCGGCGGCTCCGGGATACGTCGGGCCCGCGGACCCCGGTGTTCTACATGTACGGGCAGACCGAGGCGACCGCGCGGATGACCTGCCTGGATCCGGCGCTGGCCGCCGCACACGAGGGGAGTGTGGGGGCTGCCATACCGGGCGGACGGATCGAGATCCGGAGCAGGGACGGGGCTGAACTCGCCCCCGGGCAGTGCGGCGAGGTCCACTACGCGGGCCCCAACGTGATGCTCGGCTACGCCCGCACCCGTGAGGATCTGACGCTGCCCGACCTCGCCGGGGGTGAGCTGCGGACCGGCGACCTGGGGCGGATGGAGGGCGGCGTCCTGTACCTCGAAGGCCGCCTGGACCGGCAGGTCAAGGTCCTGGGCGAGCGGGTCGGCCTCGACGCCCTCGAAGCCGCGGCGATGTCCGCCCTCGACGGCACCGCCGTGGCCGCGGTGCTCGCCAAGCCCGACGAGGTCCACGTCTACGTCGAGGGAGACGCGGACCGCCTCGGCCGGCTGCGTTCGCTGGGCTCGGCCGGCCTGGGTGTTCCGCGGGGCTGCCTGAAGCTGCACGCGGTGCACCGCCTTCCGAGGACACCCTCGGGAAAGGTCAAGTACGTCGAGCTGAGCTGAGACGAGGCCGGTCCAGAGGCTCGCCTTCCGCCGTTGACCACCTGGGTCACCGCGGCTGTGCGCCCGCGGCGTTGGAGGAGCGACAACTTGCGAAGGGGCCTGTTGAGACAATGGATGTGACTGTGCCGGAGTCAGTGGTGGAGGCGTCCGGGAAGGTCACCCGGGGGCGAGCGGTGGTCGCGGTGACGGCGCTGTCGGTCGCGCTGTTCGCGTTCGCCACGGTGGAGACTCTGCCGGTGGGGCTGCTACCGCAGATCGCGCACGGGCTGGGGGTGTCGCTGCCGTCGGTGGGGCTGCTGGTGACCGGCTACGGGCTGGTGGTGATGGCCACAGCCGTGCCGTTGACCGCGGTGACGCGGAGGGTTCCGCGTCGGCGTCTGCTGGCCGTGCTGCTGAGCGTCTTCACCCTGGCCACACTGCTGTGCGGTGTGACACCCGGCTACGGCACCCTGCTGGGGGCGCGCATTCTGATCGCGCTGACCCATGCGGTGATGTGGTCGGTGGTCGCGTCGGTCGCCGCGGGCATGTTTCCCGAGCAGGTGCGGGCGAAGGTGGTGGCCGCACTGTTCAGCGGGTCCTCGCTGGCGCAGGTGGCGGGTGTGCCGACCGGGACCTGGCTCGGACAGCAGACCGACTGGCGGGTCCCCTTCCTGGTGATGAGCGCCCTGGGCCTGGTCGCTGGGACCATCGTGGTAGCCCTGTTGCCCTCGGCCTCGGTCGAGGAGAACCCGGCTGCCACCGCACCGGAGCCCAGCCGCTTCCGTTTCGCCTTGCTGGTGACAGTGACGGCGGTCGTCGTCGCCGGGTTCTTCACCTTCTACACGTACGTCACCGTCTTCCTCACGCGAGTCGCCGGAATGTCCTCACACTCCGTCGGCGCGGTGCTCGCGGTGGGCGGGGTGGCGGGTCTGATCGGTACGAGCGTGTCCGGGGTGCTGTCGGACCGCAGTACCCGCGCCACCATGACCGGGTCGGTGACGCTGGTGACCGCCGCTCTGGCGCTGCTGGTGGCCGCCGGATCCCACCCCACTGCCGCGGTGACAGCGGTGGCCCTGCTCTCGCTGTCCCTGTCCGGCATGATCACCGCTCTCACCAGCCGCGTCCTGCGCATCGCCCCGGGCAACGTGGACGTAGCCTCCGCGGCCGGTTCCGCTGCCTTCCAGGCGGGCATCGCCGCCGGCTCCTTCCTCGGCGGCCGCCTCCTGGACGCACATTCCCCGCACTACACCGTCGTCATCGGTGCGGTCCTCGCTGCCGCCGGTCTCATTCTGCTCCTCGTCGAGGAGCCGCTCAGCCGTCGCTGCCGGTAGCAGCCACGGCGCCACCGAGGCCGGTCCCCGACCGCGGTGCGACGCCACCCCGACGGGCCGCTTCCGCGGGCTGACCGGGAGGGCCGGCGCCTCCTGGCCGGCGCACGGCCCCGTCGTCGCAGCGCCGGGCCACCTGGCCTTCGGCGGCCGCCCCGACAACCACGGCCTTGTTGTCCCAGCACTTGGCTCTCCCCGTTCTGCGAGGAGAGCTCGGTGTGTACGTGAACGAGAGGAAGAGTCGAGTGACCGAACGGATCGCACGGAGTGGCGCCGACGGGTCGGATCACCAGCTGTGGCGGAATCCGTCCTCACCGGTGAGTGACCGGGTGGCCGATCTGCTGAGCCGGATGACCCTGGAAGAGAAGATCGGGCAGCTCGGCTCGTACTGGCCGGCGCCGCTGCGCCCCGGTGAGCCGGTACTGCCCCTGCCGGACTGGGCCACGGACCCGTTGCCCCCACAGCTGGCGGAGGCGGCGACAGTCGGCCTGGGGCAGCTCACGCGGGTCCACGGCACCGAACCCGTGACGCCGGCGGCCGGACTCGAACGCCTGCGCCTGCTGCAGCGAACCGTCGTTGCGGCGAACCGGTTCGGAATACCGGCGCTGGTGCACGAGGAGTGCCTCACCGGGCTTCTGTCGTGGACCGCCACCGTCTTCCCCACCCCGCTGGCCTGGGGCGCGTCCTTCGATCCCGAGTTGGTGGAGGAGATGGCGACGGCCATCGCGGGAAGCATGCGCAGGTGCGGTGCCCACATGGGTCTGGCGCCAGTCCTCGACGTGACGCGCGACTACCGGTGGGGATGCACGGAGGAGACCATCGGCGACGACCCCCACCTGGTCGCCACCGTGGGCGCCGCCTACGTCCGCGGTCTGGAGAAGGCGGGCGTGGTCGCCACAGTGAAGCACTTCGCCGGGTACTCGGCGTCCGTGGCCGGGCGGAACATGGCTCCCGTCACCTGCGGGCCCCGTGAGTTCGCCGATGTCATCCTGGAGCCCTTCGTGGCAGCGCTCCGCGACGGCGGGGCGCGTGCCGTCATGGTCGCGCAGACCGCTGTGGACGGTGTCCCCAGCACAGCGGACCCGTACCTGTTGACCGACGTTCTCCGCGACCAACTGGGCTTCACCGGCCTCGCGGTGGCCGACTACTTCGCGATCTGGAACCTCAAGCACATGCAGCGGGCGGCGGACTCGGCCGGCGACGCCGCCGCCATGGCCCTGCGGGCCGGTATCGACACGGAACTGCCGACCACGCACTGCTTCGGGCAGCCGCTGATCGAGCAGGTGCGCCAGGGCATCGTGCCCGAGGAACACGTGGACCGGGCGGCATCCCGCGTGCTGGCTCTGAAGTGCGAGCTGGGGCTGCTGGACGCTACGTGGGAGAGCGAGCTCGCCGCTCTGCCGATTCCCGGCCCCGACGAGTTGGATCCGCCCGAGCACCGGGCACTGGCGCGCAGACTCGCCGAGGAGTCGGTGGTGCTGCTGGCCAACGACGGCGCACTGCCCCTCGGCGGCGGCTCCATCGCGCTGACCGGCCCGCTGGCGGACGACCCACTGGCCATGCTCGGCTGCTACGCGTTCGCCAACCACAACTCCCTCGACCACATGGAGGAGATGGCGGCGCGCGTGGGCCTGGAACTCGGCGTGGCGGTGCCCACCCTGTCCGCCGCGCTGGCCGCGGAGCTGCCGGACGTGAAGATCCGGGTCGATGCCGCCGGGCGCGTCGACGCGCTGGAGGACGCGGACATCGCTTCCGCTGTGGCCGCCGCGCGCGACGCCGACGTGTGCGTGCTGGCGATCGGCGACCGGGCCGGGCTGTTCGGCCTCGGCACCTCCGGCGAGGGGTGCGACGCGCAGACGCTGGCCCTGCCCGGCCGACAGGCGGAACTCGCCCAGGCGGTCCTGGACACCGGCACGCCCACGGTCATCGTGCTGGTCTCCGGCCGCCCTTACGCCCTCGGCGACCTGGCCGGACCTGCGGCGGCCGTCATCCAGGCGTTCTTCCCCGGCGAGGAAGGGGCCACGGCCATCGCGGGAGTGCTGTCCGGCCGGGTGGAGCCGTCAGGCCGGCTTCCGGTGAGCATGCCGGGCAACGCCGGCGCCGCACTGGGGACCTATCTGCATCCGCAGCTGGGCGGCCCCACCGAGGTGAGTGGTGCCGATCCCACGCCCCTGTACCCGTTCGGGCACGGCCTGACGTGGACCACCTTCGCCTACGAGGACCTGGCGATGGACGCTGACATCATCCCCACCGACGGGACGGTGCGCATTGCTGTGACCGTGCGCAACGCCGGGCTCCGGGCCGGCACCGAACTGGTCCAGCTGTACCTCTCCGACCCGGTGGCCTCGGCAGCGCGGCCCATACGCTGGCTGGCCGGCTGGACCCGGGTACGGCTCGAACCGGGACACGCCGCGAGAGTCCAGTTCACCGTCCACGCCGACCGGGTCTCCTTCACCGGACAGGACCTGCGGCGCAGAGTGGAACCCGGCCTGATCCACGCCGAGGTCGGGCGGTCGAGTGCGGACCTCCCGCTGCGCGGGTCCTTCGTCCTCGACGGCCCGGAGCGGGTCGTGGGCCTCGACCGGGTTCTCACCGTGCCGGTGCGGATCACCGGACTGTGAGAGGCCGGTCACCCCTTCTCGGAGGCGGGGGGGGGGGGGGGGGGGGGGGGGGGGGGGGGGGGGGGGGGGGGGGGGGGGGGGG
>NZ_JBMNDO010000073.1:0-39512 GCF_052542855.1 Streptomyces sp. SAS_281 | reverse complement strand
GATGATCACCCGGGCACCCTGGCCACGCAGCGACTCCGCGCACCCCTTGCCCACATCCCCGTACCCACACACCACGGCGGTCTTCCCACCGATCAGGACGTCGGTGGCGCGGTTGATGCCGTCGATCAGGGAGTGGCGGCAGCCGTACTTGTTGTCGAACTTCGACTTCGTCACCGCGTCGTTCACATTGATCGCCGGGAACAGCAGACTGCCGTCACGGTGCATCTCGTACAGCCGGTGCACACCGGTCGTGGTCTCCTCCGTGACGCCACGGATCTCGGAGGCCAGCTGGGTCCACTTCTGGGGGGACTCGCCGAGCGTGCGGTTGAGCAGCGTGAGGATGTGCGCGTACTCCTCGCTGTCCGCCGTCGCCGGGTCCGGGGCCGCGCCGGCCTTCTCGAACTCGACGCCCTTGTGGACCAGGAGGGTGGCGTCGCCGCCGTCGTCCAGGATCATGTTGGGGCCGCCGGTGGGGGTGTTCGGCCAGGTCAGAGCCTGCTCCGTGCACCACCAGTACTCCTCCAGCGACTCACCCTTCCAGGCGAAGACCGGGACGCCGGCGGGAGCCTCGGGGGTGCCGTTCGGGCCGACCGCGATCGCGGCGGCCGCGTGGTCCTGGGTGGAGAAGATGTTGCAGGAGGCCCAGCGGACCTCGGCGCCGAGGGCGACCAGGGTCTCGATCAGCACGGCGGTCTGCACGGTCATGTGCAGCGAGCCGGTGATGCGGGCGCCGGCCAGCGGCTGCGCGGCGGCGTACTCCTTGCGGATCGACATCAGACCGGGCATCTCGTGCTCGGCCAGGGTGATCTCCTTCCGCCCGAAGGCGGCGAGGGAGAGGTCGGCGACCTTGAAGTCCTGTCGATTGGCGACCGTCGTCATAACGGGCTGCTCCTCGTTGTGGAGTCGAGGGTGGGTAGGGCGGCTCTGCGGCGGCGGGCACACGAATGCCCGGGCGCTCGCAGCGCAGTCCGTCGGAGGCCCTCTCTCCCTCGGCCGGTCCGGCGTACGGACCGATCGACCGCCATCAGCAGCGACGTCTGACACTGCCGTCGAATCTACACCGAACGGCGCAGCCGCTCCCAGTCCACCGGGGCGGATCCGGGGTGGGAGCGGCTGTACGGGGTGTGCGATGGCGGGTCCGGTGCGGTCAGTGGCCGGATTCCGTCGGGCCGGTGTCCTCCGTGCCCGCCGGGGTGTCGGCCGGGTCGGAGCCCGGCTCGGCGGCTCCCGGTTCGGGGGCTTCCGGGCCGGGGGTGGCGTGGGTGCCTCCGGGGGCCTTGGCCGGGTTGGTGCCGGCTGCCGCCGCCGCGGCGTTGTAGATGTCCGGCTCCAGGTAGATCACCCGGGCGATCGGGACGGCGGCGCGGATGCGTGCTTCGGCGGCGTTGATGGCGTTGGCGACCTCGTCGGCGGTGTCGTCGTGCTGGACCGCGATCTTGGCGGCGACCAGCAGCTCTTCCGGGCCGAGGTGGAGCGTGCGCATGTGGATGATCTTGGTGACGGTGTCGCCGTCGACCACCGCGGCCTTGATCTTCTCGACCTGGTCGGCGCCGGCGGCCTCGCCGAGCAGCAGGGACTTGGTCTCCGCGGCCAGCACGATCGCGATGACGATCAGCAGGATGCCGATGCAGAGGGTGCCGATGCCGTCCCAGATGCCGTCGCCCGTGCCGAGGGCCAGGCCGACGCCGCCGAGGGCGAGGACCAGACCGATGAGCGCGCCGAAGTCCTCGAGAAGCACGACGGGCAGTTCCGGGGCCTTCGCACGGCGGATGAACTGCGTCCAGCTGAGCTGGCCGCGCGACTCGTTGGACTCCTTGATCGCCGTACGGAAGGAGAAGCCCTCGGCGATGATCGCGAAGACCAGGACGCCGACCGGCCAGTACCACGCCTCCAGCTCGTGGGGGTGGCGGATCTTCTCGTAGCCCTCGTACACCGCGAACATGCCGCCGACGGAGAACAGGACGATGGAGACGAGGAAGGCGTAGATGTAGCGCTCGCGGCCGTACCCGAAGGGGTGCTGCGGAGTGGCCTCGCGCTCGGCCCGCTTGCCGCCGAGGAGCAGCAGGCCCTGGTTGCCGGAGTCGGCGAGCGAGTGGACGCTCTCCGCGAGCATCGACGAGGACCCGCTGAACAGGAACGCCACGAATTTGGCCACTGCGATCGCGAGGTTGGCGCCGAGTGCCGCCACGATCGCCTTGGTTCCGCCTGACGCACTCATGGGTGCCTGGTGTCCCTTCTTCGGTCTGCGGCTCCGACGGCCGCGGTGTGGCGGCACATTGTTGCAGCCCTCGTCACGGACGGTGCGTCAGGCCACCACTGTCGCACGGAACAGCGTGCCCGCTCCGGACGCATGTACCCGCTCGCCCGCCGGTACGAAGACCGATTCGCCGGGCGCGAGGGCGAGGTCGCCGGCGCTCGGAGCACCCGCCGTGCACAGCAGGATCTGCGGGGTGGACGCGGTCAGGTCGGCGGGAGCGGCGCCGGGCGACAGGTCGAAGCGGGAGAGGCGGAACTCGTCCACGGGCGTCTCGTACAGCTCCTCGCCCGACGGGGACGCCTCCGGGCGCAGGATGCCCGGGTCGGTCGCCTCGAAGCGGACGATGCGCAGGAGTTCGGGTACGTCGATGTGCTTGGGCGTCAGGCCGCAGCGCAGCACGTTGTCCGAGTTGGCCATGATCTCGACGCCGAGGCCGTCGAGGTAGGCGTGCGGGACGCCCGCGCCGAGGAACAGCGCCTCGCCGGGCTGGAGCCGTACGTGGTTGAGCAGCATGGCCGCGATGACGCCCGCGTCGCCGGGGAAGTGGTGGGCGATGCGGGCGTACGGCGCGTAGGCCCCGCCGATCCGCTCCGCGGCGGCCGCGGCGGCGGTCACCGTCTCGGCCATCTCGTCCGGGTCCGCGGTGAGGATCGCCGTCAGGACCTCGCGCAGCGCGGCCTCCTCGGGCTGGGCGCGGAGCAGGTCCGCGTACGGCTTGAGGGAGTCGACGCCCAGGCCCTCCATCGCCTCGGCCGCCTCCAGGGGCCGCCGGAATCCGCACAGGCCGTCGAAGGGGGTGAGCGCGCAGATCAGCTCGGGCTTGTGGTTGGCGTCCTTGTACGTGCGGTGGGGAGCGTCGATCGGGACGGACCGGCTCTCCTCGTCCGCGTAACCCGCCTTGGCCTGGTCCAGGTTCGGGTGCACCTGGAGGGAGAGGGGGGCGCCCGCGGCGAGCAGCTTGAGGAGGAAGGGCAGGCGGGGGCCGAACTTCTCGACGGTCGCCGTGCCGAGTTCGCGGGCGGGGTCGGCGTCGATGACCTCGGTGAGGGGCTGCTCGGCGTGGGCGCTGCCGGCTTCGGTGCGGGTGATCCGGGAAGGGGCGCCCGGGTGGGCGCCCATCCACATCTCCGCCTGCGGCTCGCCGGTGGGGGCGACGCCCAGCAGGGCGGGGATCGCGGTGGTCGAGCCCCAGGCATACGGGCGCACGGTGTTGGAGAGCCGGTCCATGGATCAGTCCTTGTGTTGCTGTGCTGTCTTGGCGTGGTGCGGGTGTCTCAGGCGCCGGGGGCCGAGGCGAGCGACAGGTAGACCGCGGCGAAGTCGGTGACGGCGAGCAGTTCCGCGAGGGATTCGAGCGTGCTGCCCTCCTCCGGTTCGAGCTCGCTGATCGCCGTGTCGTGGCCCAGGGCCAGTTCGCGGGCGGCCGGGGCTGCGCTGAGGCCGCCGGTCGGGCGGTCTCGGAGCAGCACCACCCGGGCGTGCAGGGGCTCCGACTCCTCGACGCGGTCGCGGAAGAAGTCGTCCGGGTCCGCGCCCGCGGCGAAGGCGCCCGCCAGCAGGCCCCCGTGCGTGGGAAGCGCCTCCGGGAGTGCGGCGGCGAGGGCCGGGCGTCCGGAGAGCTCCGACAGGACGGCGGCGAACCGGCGTCCGACCGGGCCTGCCGCTTCGCCCTCCGTCCAGATCAGCGGAAGGGTGTCCGCGAGTTCGGCGGCGAGGGTCTTGGCCGGGTTGCTGTACGTGGCGACGGCCGGGCCGCAGCGCTCCGCGGTGCGGTCCAGGCGGTCGGCGACGCGCTGGAGGGCGTCGGCGGGGGCAGTGACCAGGCCGACGCGGTCGAGCAGGGCGAGGAGCGGGGTGAGCAGGGCCCAGAGGGTGCCGGGGCCGGCGGCGGACGTCTCGGCGTCGTACTCGCCGTGCGGGGCGGAGGCCATCGGGACGACGACGCCGTGCACGCCGTGGACCGCCTCCCGCAGCGGGGAGCGCAGCGGGGCGACGGCGACGACCGTGCAGCCGCGGCGGTACGCCTGCTCCGCGAGGAGGGCGAGGCCCGGTTCGGAGCCGTCCGCCGTGGCGATGAGCAGCAGGTCCACGGAGCCGGCCCAGCCGGGGAGGGTCCAGCGGAGTGCGCCGGGGGCGGGGGCGACGCCGGTCGGGGGGATTCGGGTGACCGGGGCGGAGGCGCCGGCGAGCGCCGCGATCAGGTCCGCGACGCCGGTCGCGGCGGTGCCGGGGCCGGCGACCAGGACGGCGCGCGGGCGGCCCTCCGGCTTCAGCTCGGTGATCCCGGCCTCCGTCGCGTGCCGGGCGGCGGTGCGTACCCGGGCCCCGGCCTCGGCGGCGCCGCGGAGCAGGTCGCGGCGGTCGGCTCGGGCCAGGGCGTCGGGGGCGTCGAGCAACGACTCGTCGAGCATGGGGCGGTCCTCCGATCACATGCCGGTCACCGGCGGGTGCGGGTGCGGTGCGGCCGCTTCGGGCCGGTTGCGCCGGTCGATCCGGTTACGCCGGGCGGCGGGCCTCGTCGACGAGGAGTACGGGGATGCCGTCCCGGACGGGGTAGGCGAGACCGCAGTCGGTGCCGGTGCAGATGAGTTCCGGGGTCTCGGCTGCCGTCTGGTCGTCCAGGGGGGCGTGGCAGGCGGGGCAGGCCAGGATCTCCAGGAGGCCGGCTTCGAGCGGCATGGGGTGTCCCTTCGGGCGGTCTGTGGTCGGGGCCCTTGTGGGGGCGTGGTCAGCCTACCGCTGGGGTGGGGTGGGGTGCGTGTCGTGGGGCGTCGGGGGCCGGGGGGCGGGTTGGGGTGCGTGCGCCTGCGGCGGGCGTGTTCCCCTACCCGCCCCTTCCCGGAACCGGGGCTCCGCCCCGGGCCCCGCTGCTCAAACGCCGGAGGGGCTGAAATGGATCAGGCGGCGAAGGAGCTGGAACGGGTCGGCCGCCGCAGGGGCTGGGTTCGGGCGAGCGCTATGCGCGGATCAGGGTCAGGACCTCGTCCCTCACCCGCCTCATCGTCTCCTCGTCCCTCGCCTCCACGTTCAAGCGCAGCAGCGGTTCCGTGTTGGACGGGCGGAGGTTGAACCACCAGGTGGGGGTCGTCACCGTGAGGCCGTCCAGGGTGTCCGTGGTGGCGTTCTCCTGGTGGGCGTAGGCGGAAGCGGCCTTCGCCGTGCTGGCCTTCTGGTCGTCGACCGTGGAGTTGATCTCGCCGGAGGCGGCGTAGCGGTCGTACTGCGCGACCAGCGCCGAGAGGGGGCCCGCCTGGCCTCCCAGGGCGGCGAGGACGTGCAGGGCGGCGAGCATGCCCGTATCGGCGTTCCAGAAGTCGCGGAAGTAGTAGTGGGCCGAGTGCTCGCCGCCGAAGATCGCGCCGTGGGCGGCCATCTCGGCCTTGATGAAGGAGTGGCCGACCCTGGTGCGGACGGGGGTGCCGCCGTGCTCGCGTACGACCTCGGGGACGGAGTGGGAGGTGATCAGGTTGTGGATGATCGTGCCCCGGCCGCCGTTGCGGGCCAGTTCGCGGGCCGCGACCAGGGCGGTGATCGCCGACGGGGAGACGCCTTCGCCCCGTTCGTCCACCACGAAGCAGCGGTCCGCGTCGCCGTCGAAGGCGAGGCCCAGGTCGGCGCCCTCGGCCACCACGCGGGCCTGGAGGTCCGTGATGTTCTTCGGGTCCAGGGGGTTGGCCTCGTGGTTCGGGAAGGTGCCGTCGAGCTCGAAGTACATCGGGACCAGGTCCACGGGCAGTCCGGCGAAGACCGTGGGGACGGTGTGGCCGCCCATGCCGTTGCCCGCGTCCACGACGACCTTGAGGGGGCGGATCTCCGTCAGGTCCACCAGGGAGAGCAGATGGGCGGCGTAGTCCGTGAGGGTCTCGCGCTCGGTGACCGCCCCCGGGCTCGCGACCGGTTCGGGGGCACCCTTCTCGGACCACTCCTCGGCCAGCGCGCGGATCTCGGCCAGGCCGGTGTCCTGGCCCACCGGTGCCGCGCCCGCCCGGCACATCTTGATGCCGTTGTACTGCGCGGGGTTGTGCGAGGCGGTGAACATCGCGCCGGGCAGGTCCAGCGCGCCGGAGGCGTAGTACAGCTGGTCCGTCGAGCAGAGGCCGATCATCGTGACGTCGGCGCCGCGCCCCGCCGCGCCCCGTGCGAACGCGCCGGACAGGGCCGGGGACGTGGGGCGCATGTCGTGGCCGATCACGATCGCGTCCGCGCCGGTCACCTCGACGAAGGCCGCCCCGAAGAGTCCGGCCAGCTTCTCGTCCCACTGGTCGGGCACGACTCCGCGCACGTCGTACGCCTTCACGAGCTGCGACAGGTCTACGGTCACGGGCCGGTCCTCCTGGGGGGTTGCTTCGGACCGCCCAACGTACCCGGCGGCCGGCGGTCCCTCAGGAGTCGGGTGAGCGCAGGACGCGGAGGTGCCCCCTGCGGGCGACCTCCATCGGATCCGCGGTCCGGCGGCCGCCGCCCGGGCTGCCGTCGCCGCGCTCCTGCGGACGTGCGGCTTCCCGTACGGCGTTGGCCAGCGCTTCCAGGTCGTCGCCGCTGGGGCGGCTGGGCGCGGAGGGGTCGGAGAGCCGCACGACCTCCCAGCCCCGGGGCGCGGTCAGCCGCTCGCTGTGCTCGGCACAGAGGTCGTAGCAGTGGGGCTCGGCGTAGGTGGCGAGCGGGCCGAGGACCGCAGTCGAGTCGGCATAGACGTACGTCAGTGTCGCGACGGCAGGGCGGCCGCACGCGGTGCGCGAACAGCGACGTACAGGGCTCACGATGTTGGACGGTACCGCACTCTTGAGCGGGCTGCGACGACTCTCCCCCGGCTCACCCCTCCGTGTCGCCCTGTGACCTCCGGCACACGCGCCCCCCGGGCAACTCCGCTGACCTGCGTGGGAGGAGAGGGCGAGGGTCCTGAGGGCGATGATTCCGGTCACCTCTGTGCCGCGAACCTTTCACAAGGCATCGGTCCGGCGGTCGCGAGCGGGGCCGGAAACGGGCTCCGGTGTGGCCGGATCGCTCAAGAGCGGACAGCGCGGCAGGGGCCGGAGCGCTCAGGGGCGGACCGGGCGGCAGGGGCGGACCGCTCGGGAGCGGGCGGGGCGGCGGCGCGGGGCCGCTCGCACTCCGGCCGCGCGGGCCGTCGGGGGTTAGGCTGCGTCGGTGATGGACAGTTCCGTACCGCCCAGCCCGTCCGAGCCGCGTCCGCGGCGCCGGGACCGACACGGCCGAGGTATGCGCGGGCCCGTCGCCCCGCCGCAGGTGCCGCTGTCCACGAGCCGCGCGGACAGCTTCCGCGATCTCGTCCAGGACTCGGTGGAGCGGCTGGAGCGGCGCTGGCCGCAGCTGGCGGAGGTCGACTTCGTCGTCCTGGAGGTGCCGGAGACAGCGGAGGAGACGGTTCCGCTGGGCGACGCGGTCTCCGCCGAGAAGGGCCGGCCCGCCCGCATCACCGTCTACCGGCGCCCTGTCGAGCTCCGCACCAAGAGCCGGGACGAGCGCGCCCTGCTCGTCCACGAGATCGTGGTCGAGCAGGTCGCGGAGTTGCTGGGCCTGGCGCCCGAGTCCGTCGATCCCCGTTACGGACAGGAGTAGCGGCCCCAGGGCCGCCCCCCTCTCAGTCGTCCAGCACCGACAGGTCCTGCCGGGCCGTCGGGACCTCCACCGTGCCCCGGTCGTCCGGCAGCGTCTGCACCGTGAACATCTGGATGCCGTTCACCTTCTCGGTGAGCGTGCGCGCGGCGTGCACCGGTCCGCCGGACTGCGTCTCGACCGTCAGGGCGTAGGTGCCCTTGAGGCCCGTCGGCACGGGCGGGGTGACCGCCGTGGTCGTGCCCGCCGCGATCTTGTACGTCTTGCTGACCGGCGTACCGCCGCCGCTGCCCGCCGACGCCGTGACCTTGACGGTCGCGGCGGCGCCGGGGGCGGTGAGGGAGAGGACGGAGCCCTTGGAGCGGTTGTCGGCGACGGTCGCGCGGGCGCCCACCGGGCCGGTCGCGGGGATGTAGGCGACCTCCTGCTCGTCGCCCTTGCCCCGGACCACGCGCAGGGCGGCGACGACCGGGGTGGCCCTGCTCTTCTCGGAGGGCACCAGCATCAGCGAGCCCGCCTCGCCCCGGGTGATGTCCTTGAGGTCCATTCCGGCGGTCATGTGTGACTTGACGTGCAGTTCCTCGTGGCCGGCCGGGGTGACCGCGCCGGACTTGCCGAGCAGTTTCAGACCGAGGTCGGCGTCGTCGTCGCCGGGCGCGAAGGCCACCAGGCGGACCGAGGTCGCGTCGGCCGGGACGCCCGGCAGCACGAGCGTGCCGGCGGGTTCGGCGGACGCGGTGAGCCAGTCGCTGCCGGTCTTGTCGTCCGACGTCCTGACGGCCGCGCCGACCCTGCCCGTACGGGTGGTGACGTGGACGGTGACGTCGTCGGCGGCCTTGCTCGTGAGCGTCGAGATCAGGACGCGCACACCGGAGCCCGCCGGGACCGTGATGCCCTCGCCGACGTCGGACTTGAGGGAGCCGTCCGGGCCGTACAGCTCGATGTCGGCGACGGCGGCGGTGTCGTCCGGGTTGGTGAGGTGGACGTAGTCCTCGCGGGACTTGGCGGTGCTCGCCGCGGGGAACCAGAAGTCGGTGTCGGGCGTGGTGCAGCTGATGCCGAGCAGGCCGCGTCCGTCGCCCGCCTCGATGGTGGTGGTCTGCTGGGCGGTCCAGCCGGGTGCGAGCCGGCCCGTCGCGGTGCCGATGAGGGCGGGCGAGTCCGCGCCCGACGCCTCGCCGGTGGCGGGCTTGCCGGGCTCCTTGAGGGAGACCACCGGCTTGTCCCCCTTACCCTTCTTGCCCTTGTCCTTCTTGTCCTTGTCGTCGGACTTGTCGTCGGTCTTCGCGTCGCCGTCCTTCGCGGAGGACAGGAGCTCGGCGGTGCCGGCCGTGGTGGAGCCGCCACTCCCGCCGGACGGCGTGAAGGCCGTGTACGCCGTCTCCGAGAGGTCGGAGAGGCCGGGCGCCGGGCAGAGCAGGCTGGTCCGTTCCACGGGCAGCCGTGCGGCCGTCGACGCTTCGGCCGTACTGCCGCCGGACGGCTCGTTGAGCACGGCGAACCCGGTGACGGCGGCCAGGGCGACCGCCCCGGCGATGAGGGACAGGCTGCTGGTGGACTTCACTCGGACTCGCCTCGCGATGCGTTACCGGTCGGCCACGGGTTCTGGCCCGGGGCGGGGTTCTCGGGGTTCTGCGGGTCGTACGGGTGCTGCTCGCCGTACTGCCCGGCCTCGGGGCCGTACCCGTTCGGGTCATAGGACTGCGGGTCGTACGCGGGCGGGTCGTACGGGCCCGCGTACTGGCCGTCCTGGTACTGGCCCTCCTGGTACTGGGGGTAGCCGTACGGGTCGTAGCCGCCGGTGTCCGGCTGCTGCTGCCCCTCGGCGTACCGCGGGTCCTGGTACGGGGCGCCGTCCGGGTACTGCGGATAGCCCGTGTCCTGGTACTGGCCCTGCCCGTCCTCCCAGTCGCCGTACTGCTGCTGCGGTACGAAGACGCTGTCGTCGCCCTCCGGGGCCGCCGGGTCGGTTTCGGCGCTCTGCTGGGCGGGAACGTACGCGGGCTGCTCGCCGGTCTCCTCCTGGGCCGGTGCGCCCTCCGCGTCCTGCCGCTCGGGGGCGCCCTCGGCGGCCTCGCTCTCGGCCAGGGCGGCGGCGCGCAGCCTGCGGGCGCGGCGGCCCTCGCCGGCGACCGGTTCGGCGGCGACGGCCTCGGCCTCCTCGGGCAGGTCGTCGTCGATCTCGCGGCGGCGGCCGGGCAGGGCCATGACCACGAGGACCAAGGCGAGCGCCATCTGCGCCCAGATCCACACGGTGTGGGTGAAGGGCTCCTCGTACGTGAGGTCCAGGGTGCCGCCCTCGGCGGGCAGTTCGAAGCCCTGGGCCCAGCCGTCGACGGTCTTCGCGGTCAGCGCGCGGCCGTTGAGCGTGGCCTCCCAGCCGGGGTCGGCGGCGTCGGCGATCCGCAGCACCCGGCCGTTGCCGCCCGCCGGGATCCTGGTGTGCGCCTCGACGGGCTGGGAGCCCACCGGGAGCGGCTCGTCGCCGTCCCCGGACGGGACGATCATGATCCGGGCGACCTGCCGGTCCACCCGCCACAGGGCGCTGCCGTCGAGCTGGCTGAGCCGGCTCAGGCCCGGGGTCGCGTCGAGCACCCGGCTCATCCGCTTGGGCGCCCCGTCGCGCACGAGGACGTAACGGATCGCGAAGCCGCTGAGCTGGCTGCCCTGGTCGGCGCCGGAGCCGGCGACCAGGTTGGCGACGACCTTGTCGAGGTGGCTGTTGCCGCCCTGGGCCTCGGCCAGCTCCGCGTCACCGAGCCGGGCGCCCGAGCCGCGGACGAGGGTGTAGTCGACGGAGGCGGACGAGGTGCCGCCCAGGACCAGGGTGCGCGGCTGGTCGCGGGTGCCGCTCTCCTCCGCGACGAACGCGGGCACCTGGACCGGGTCGCGGCGTTCCAGCGGTCCCGCCGCGCCGCCGATCATCCAGCCGGCGGCGGCCAGCACGGGGGCCACGCCCGCCGCGAGGGCGATCAGGGCGGCGACCGGCTGGCGCCAGCCGAAGCTCAGTTCGGCGACGCGGATGCGGGCACCGTCCGCGCCGACCAGCGCGGCGGCGATGAGCGCGGCGCCGTAGACCAGGGTGGCGGGGCCCGCCCAGCCGGAGCCGTTGGCGAGCCCGGCGAACGCGAGGGAGACCAGCGCGGCGACCCAGGCGGTCCGGACGGCGAACTGCCGCTCCCCGCGCAGCAGGGCGGCCAGCGCGGCGAGGACGATGCCGAGGAGCAGGACGCCGCCCGCCGCCTTCGGCCCGCCGGGGCTGAGGCCGAGGAGGTCCAGCGCGGAGGCGGAGCCCGTACCGGTTTCCAGGCCGGCTTCCTCCAGGAACGCGGACGGGCTGCTCAGCAGCGAGAGCGACCAGGGCGCGAGGACCAGGACCGGGGTGCCGACGGCGGCGAGGAAGCGGAGCCCGTACGCGGTGATGTCGCCGCGTCGCAGCACCAGGACGCCGAGGCCGAGGACCACGGCGAGCGGCCACACGATCGGCGTGAACGCCATGGCGAGGGTGAGGAGCAGGGTGTACGCCCAGGTGGCCCGCCAGCTGCCGCGGGCGTCGCCGGAGGCGCGCATGCCGTGC
Source organism: Streptomyces sp. SAS_281 (assembly GCF_052542855.1). NCBI lineage: Bacteria > Bacillati > Actinomycetota > Actinomycetes > Kitasatosporales > Streptomycetaceae > Streptomyces > Streptomyces sp. SAS_281. The sequence goes on along the minus strand of NZ_JBMNDO010000073.1, from coordinate 28,101 downwards.
GCGGAGACCGCGGTGCGGGCGATCAGCGGCAGCAGGACGGCCAGGACGGCGGTGCCGAGGCGGCCGGTCGCCAGGGCGCCGGTCGCAGCGGGCAGGAAGGCGTACGCGACGCTCGCCCAGGCCCGCAGCAGTCGCGAGGGCAGCAGCGGGCGGGTGACGAAGTACGCGGTGAGTCCGGCGAGCGGGACCGAGCAGACGAGCAGCAGGGTGAGCGCGAAGCCGGTGGAGCCGAGGAACAGCGCGGACAGGGCCGAGATGACGGCGAGGTAGGGCGGGGCGGTCTGGGTGCCGCCGGTGCCGACGGTGTGCCAGCCGTCCGCGTACCGCGCCCAGAGGTCGGAGACGTCGCCCGGGGCGGGCAGCAGGGCCCCGCCGGCCAGCGCGCCGCCGCCGATGAGGTCGCGGCAGGCGACGAGGGAGGCCAGGAGGAGCAGGGCGAAGAGGACCGGTCCCGGCTTGCGGCCGACCTTCTTCAGCCGCGCGAACTGGTCGATCTCCAGGTAGTCGGCGTCGTCGCCGCCCGGTCCGGACTCGACCGAGCCGTGCCGGGAGCCGCCGGAGTCGGCTTCGGACCCGCCGAAGTTCCCGGCGACCTGTTCGACGGTGGCGCGGACGGTGGCTCCGGGCGCGGGGAAGAGGCCGCGCAGTTCGGCGGCGTCGACGGCGCCCTTCCCGCGGGCGCGGCGGGCGGCCAGGATGCGGCCGGGGCGCAGCAGGGTGCTCAGGAGCCCGGTGACCTCGTCGACGGCCTGGCCGGGGACCTTGCCGACGAGGTAGGCGAGGGTGCGCAGCAGGGTGCCGAGGACGAGCCGGAGCATCACCCAGGGCAGCTTCTTGCCGGGTGCGTTGACGAGCATCGTGTAGACGGCGCCCGCCTTGTCCACGCGGTGCGGGCTGGCGACATTGCGGCCGGCGCAGTCGATGGGGCGGCGTTCCCGCGCGGACGCCTCGGCATGCCGCAGGACGGCGTCGGGGGCGACGAGCACCCGGTGGCCCGCCAGGTGGGCGCGCCAGCACAGGTCGACGTCGTCACGCATGAGCGGGAGCCTGCGGTCGAAGCCGCCCAGTTCCTCCCAGACGTCGCGCCGGACGAGCATGCCGGCGGTGGAGACGGAGAGCACGGTACGGACCTGGTCGTGCTGGCCCTGGTCCTGCTCGCGGCGGTCGAGGCCGGTCCAGCGGCGGCCGCTGTTGGCGATGGAGACGCCGACTTCGAGGAGCTGGCGGCGGTCGTACCAGCCGCGCAGCTTGGGGCCGACGATCGCGGCGTGCCGGTCGTTGTCCACGACGCGGAGCATCTCGGCGAGCGCGTCGGGCGCGGGCGCGCAGTCGTCGTGGAGCAGCCAGAGCCACTGCACCGGTTCGCCGTGCGGCAGCTCGGGCATCTCGTACGCCTCGTCGCGCCAGGTCCGGGTGACCGGGTCCCAGCCGCTGGGCCGCTTCAGGTAGGGCAGGTCGTCCGGGGTGAGGACGCCGGCCGTACGGCTCGCCTCGTCGACGGCGGTGCCGAAGCTCGTACGCCGCGCCAGGTGCAGGACGCGGTCGGCGCCGAGGGCCTCGGTGACCAGGCGCGCGGAGTCGTCGGCGCTGCCGGTGTCGGCGGCGACGACGTTCTGTACGGGGCGCTCCTGGCCGAGCAGTCCGGCGAGCGCGTCGGGCAGCCAGCGTGCGCCGTCGTGGGAGACGAGCACGGCGGTGACGACATGCCGGGGGAACTCGGGGGCGGCGGCGGCCGCGTACGGCGCCGTTGATTGGCTGTGCACGGACATCGAGGTACGGGCCCTCCGGCCGGGTCCGGGGGACGTCCCCCCGGGGGCTGCATCGGTGTACACGCGCGCTCTGTCGGGTCGTTGGCGCGTCTCGGACGGGGCCCCACACTAACGGTAGGGGTAACCGGGGTGGCGCGGAGCGGTTGGACGAGGGCGTGAGCGGGTAGCGGCCGGCGCGGATTTCCGGTGCGTGCGGGCATGGCGGTGGTGCTGCCCGGGTACGGCGACGGCCCGCCGCCTGCGGGGGTGCAGGCGGCGGGCCGTGGTGTTCGTGCGCGGTGGGCCGGGCCGGTCGGCCCGGTCAGACCGCGGCCTTCTTCAGGCGTCGGCGCTCGCGCTCGGAGAGGCCGCCCCAGATGCCGAACCGCTCGTCCTTCGAGAGGGCGTACTCCAGGCACTCGGACCGGACTTCACAGGCGAGGCAGACCTTCTTCGCCTCGCGGGTCGATCCACCCTTCTCGGGAAAGAAGGACTCGGGGTCGGTCTGGGCGCACAGTGCGCGCTCCTGCCAGCCGAGCTCTTCGTCCGCGTCCTCGACCAGCAGTTGCTGGAACAGCTCGGTCATGTGCGCCCCTCGTCTGTCTCTTGCGTCCCGTGATGCGGCCGTTACCGAATCGGCCGAACGACACGGGTGAAATTACAAGCGTGTAGCTCTGGCTGGTCAAGCCCGGATCTGCTATTGGCTCCGGTATTCACCCTGCGGCACCAACCGTATGCGTTAAGTGTTCAAATCACCAAAAACCTGACATATGCCATGGGCGCTACCGTGTTCCCGTCCGCCATGGAGACAAACCCCTGCGGACGCGGACACGTTTCGATTCGATCACTGAAGCGACCAAGATCACATTCGGGTCACGGTGCCGCGCCCACGTTTGGCAGCGCGGTTGTTGCGCCACCTGTCCCCACCATCGGCCGCTAAAACCTTTCTCCGCACGGAGTAACCGGATGAGGTGAAACATTGCCGCCAAACCGGGCATTGGGTTGACACCGGGCGGCTCTTTGGTTCTCCTTGATGCCATGCCAGTGACCTCAGCGATGCACGCGACCCGCGCCCGTGGGTTCCGCAGCGCTGTCCAGGCTCGCTGTTGCTGTTCCAGCTGTCTCAGCTGTTGATGCCGCCGACGCCGTCGTAGCCCTCCCGCTCCGGCCCGGCACCGCTCGTCCCGCACCTCCCGCGCCGCTTCTCCGGCTTTCCGGCCACCGGCGCCCATGGACCCCGCGACGAGCCCCCGCACCGCACGCCGCACTCGCACCCTGCCGAGGAACCACGCTCCATGAACAGCAGCGACAGCGACCTCCAGATCGCCGGCGACCTCCTGGAGGTCCAGCACCTTCTCCGCCCCGCCCCAGAACACCCCGCCACGGTGGCGGAGTTCGTCGGCCTCGCCCGGACCATCGCGGCCGACCGCGCCCGGTGGGCGCCGCTCGTCCGGTACGACGCCACCACCCGCTGGTACCACCGCCTGCGCACCGTTCCCCGGGGTCTCGGCTCCGCTCTGCCCGGGGAGACCCCACCCGGTTACGAGGTCTGGCTCCTCAGCTGGGTGCCCGGGCAGGGCAGCGGACTGCACGACCACGGGCCCTCCTCCGGTGTCCTGACCGTGCTCGACGGCGAACTGACGGAACGTACGGACCGGGGAAGGCGGACGCTGGGCGCGGGCGCGCAGCGGGTCTTCGCGCCCGGCTACGCGCACGAGGTGGTCAACGACTCCCTGGAACCGGCCGTCAGCCTGCACGTGTACTACCCGGGCCTCACCGACATGCCGATGCACGCCGCGCAGTGCGCCCCGGCGGCCGCGACTGCCTGAACGGCCCCCCGACGAGGACCGCGCTCCGCCTGACAGACTGTTTGCATGCGCATTGTGGTTCTGGCCGGCGGTATCGGTGGTGCTCGTTTCCTGCGGGGTCTCAAGGAGGCCGCGCCCGACGCGGACATCACGGTCATCGGCAACACCGGTGACGACATCCATCTGTTCGGGCTCAAGGTCTGCCCCGACCTCGACACCGTGATGTACACCCTCGGCGGTGGCATCAACGAGGAGCAGGGCTGGGGCCGCACCGACGAGACGTTCCGCGTCAAGGAGGAGCTCGCCGCGTACGGCGTGGGCCCGGAGTGGTTCGGGCTCGGCGACCGCGACTTCGCGACACACATCGTCCGTACGCAGATGCTCGGCGCGGGCTACCCGCTCAGCGCCGTCACCGAGGCGCTCTGCGCGCGCTGGAAGCCGGGCGTCCGGCTGCTGCCGATGTCCGACGACCGCGTCGAGACGCACGTGGCGATCGAGGAGGACGGCGAGAGCCGGGCCGTGCACTTCCAGGAGTACTGGGTGAAGCTGCGGGCCGCCGTGCCGGCGCGGGCGATCGTGCCCGTCGGCGCGGAGCAGGCGAAGCCGGCTCCCGGTGTCCTGGAGGCGATCGCCGGGGCCGACGTTATCCTCTTCCCGCCGTCCAACCCGGTCGTCTCCGTCGGGACGATCCTCGCCGTGCCCGGCATCCGCGAGGCCATCGCCGAGGCCGGGGTGCCGGTCGTCGGCCTCTCCCCCATCGTCGGCGACGCGCCGGTGCGCGGGATGGCCGACAAGGTCCTCGCGGCGGTGGGCGTCGAGTCGACCGCCGCCGCCGTCGCCGAGCACTACGGCTCCGGGCTGCTCGACGGCTGGCTGGTCGACACCGTGGACGCGGGCGCCGTCGGGCGGGTGGAGTCCGCGGGCATCCGCTGCCGGTCCGTACCGCTGATGATGACCGACGTCGCCGCCACCGCCGAGATGGCGCGGCAGGCGCTCGCCCTCGCCGAGGAGGTCCGCGCGTGAGCGCCGCCGACGCCCCCGCCTACCGGGTGTGGGCCCTGCCCGGGATGCCCGAGGTGCGGCCCGGGGACGACCTCGCGAAGCTGATCGCGGCCACCGGGCCGGGACTCGTGGACGGTGACGTCCTGCTCGTCACCTCGAAGATCGTCTCCAAGGCGGAGGGCCGGATCGTGCGGGCCCCCGACCGGGAGGCGGCGATCGACGCCGAGACGGTACGGGTGGTGGCGCGGCGCGGTCCGCTGCGGATCGTGGAGAACCGGCAGGGACTGGTCATGGCCGCCGCCGGTGTCGACGCGTCGAACACCCCCGCCGGGACGGTCCTGCTGCTCCCGGAGGACCCCGACGCCTCGGCCCGGGCGATCCGGGAAGGGCTGCGGGCGGCGCTCGGCGTCGAGGTCGGCGTCCTCGTCACGGACACCTTCGGGCGGCCGTGGCGCAACGGGCTGACCGATGTCGCCATCGGGGCGGCGGGAGTGCGGGTGCTGGACGACCTGCGGGGCGGGCGGGACGCGCACGGCAATCCGCTGAGCGCGACCGTGATCGCCACCGCCGACGAGCTGGCCGCCGCCGGCGACCTGGTCAAGGGCAAGACGGACGGGCTGCCCGTCGCCGTGGTGCGCGGGCTCAGGCATGTCGTGGACGCGGCGGACGAGCAGGACGCCCGTGCGCTGGTGCGGGTCGCGGCCGACGACATGTTCCGGCTGGGGACCTCCGAGGCGGTCCGGGAGGCGGTGACGCAGCGGCGTACGGTGCGCGAGTTCACGGACGAGCCGGTGGATCCGGGGGCGGTGCGGCGTGCGGTCGCCGCCGCCGTGACCGCGCCGGCGCCGCACCACACGACGCCGTGGCGGTTCGTGCTGCTGGAGTCCCCGGAGTCGCGGACCCGGCTGCTCGACGCGATGCGGGACGCGTGGATCGCCGATCTGCGGCGCGACGGCAAGAGCGAGGAGTCGGTCGCCAAGCGGGTGCGGCGGGGCGATGTGCTGCGCCGGGCGCCGTATCTGGTGGTGCCGTGCATGGTCATGGACGGTTCGCACACGTACGGGGACGAGCGGCGGGACGGCGCGGAGCGCGAGATGTTCGTGGTCGCGGCGGGGGCCGGCATCCAGAACTTCCTGGTGGCGCTGGCCGGGGAGCGGCTGGGGTCGGCGTGGGTGTCCTCGACGATGTTCTGCCGGGATGTGGTGCGGGACGTTCTGGGGCTGCCGGCGTCCTGGGACCCGCTGGGAGCGGTGGCCGTGGGGCACGCGGTGGCGGCCCCCGGGCCGCGGGTGGGGCGTTCCGCGGAGGACTTCGTCGTGGTGCGGTGAGGTTGCGGCGGCGCGGGGCGGTTTCGGGGCTCTGCCCCGGACCCCGGTCCTCAATCGCCGGACGGGCTTGCATTCGGCCCGGCCCGGCGCGGTGCGCGTCCGCGAGCTCGGATTCCGCCCGGCCCGGTGCGCTTCCACGGGCTCGGATTCGGCCCGGCCCGGAGTCCGCCTGCGGGCTCGATGTGGCTCGGGCCTCGTCCTCAATCGCCGGACGGGCTTGAATTCATCGCCCGACCGGCTGATTTCACCGTCAGGGGGGGGCGGACTTCACCGCCAGGCGGGCTGATTTCACCGCCAGGGGGGGGCGGCCCTCATCGCCAGGCGGGCTGATTTCACAGCCAGGGGGGCGGACCTCACCGCCAGGCGGGCTGATTTCACAGCCGGGGGAGCTGGACTTCGCCGCCAGGCGGGTTGGGACTTCATCGCCGGGCGGGCTGGGCGTCACAGCCGCGCGATGTCTCTCGGCTGGAAGCGTGGTGCTCTTCTCGGGGGCGTCGCGCCCGAGAGCAGGATCAGGCGGGTCGCCCGGTGGCGTTGGCCCTCGTACGGGGTCAGGAGGATCAGCATCTCCTCGTCGTCCGCGTGGCGGTTGCCCGCCAGGGCGTGGCCGACGATGCCGGGGAGGTGGAAGTCGCCCACCGTCACCGCGTCCGGCGCGCCGTTCGAGCGCTGCAGGGTCTCCGCCGCCGTCCAGGGGCCGATGCCCGGGATCGCCTGGAGGCGGGTCAGCGCGTCGGGGAGGTCCATCGCGGCCGCCTCCTCCATGCGGCGGGCCACGCGGACCGTGCGCAGGATCGTCGCCGAGCGCTTGCTGTCGACGCCCGCGCGGTGCCAGTCCCAGGACGGGATCAGCGACCAGGTGCGGGCGTCCGGCATGACGTAGAGGCCGTACTCCTGCGGGCCAGGCGCGGGCTCCCCGTACTGGCGCACGAGGAGGCGCCAGGCGCGGTACGCCTCGTCCGTCGTGACCTTCTGCTCCAGGACCGACGGGATCAGCGACTCCAGGACCAGGCCCGTGCGCAGCAGCCGCAGTCCGGGGCGGCGGTGCTGGGTCTGGGCGAGGAGGCGGTGGCGCGGGGTGAAGGCCGCCGGGTCGTCGCCCTCGCCGAGCAGCGTGGGCAGCTGGTCCAGCAGCCAGGGCGCGCCGGGTCCCCAGGCGGACGCCTCGATCCGGCCGTCCCGGGCGACGACATGCAGCGTGCCGGGGCCCTCGGGGGTGCGGCTGGCCCGGCGCACGGAGCCGTCGGCGACCATCCGGAACGTGGGGTCGGCGGGGCCGCGGCGCAGGGGGCCGAGGACGAGCCTCAGGTCGAGCGGGCCCGGCGGCGTCCAGACACGGGTCTGCGCCGCCGGTACGGGCGTGGCCGCCGCCTGGTGCGGGACGGGCGCGCGCCGGGCGTTGCGGGGAGCGAAGCGTCCTGCCACGGATGAGGTCCTCGGTCGTCGGGGCTACCTGTCGAGGGTACGGCGATTTTCGGCCACCCGGTCCCCGTACGGGCCTGAGTCGCCGGCCTGCTCACTCGTCCGAGGAGAACCGCACCGACGCGTCCGGCAGGCGCGCCCCGCACCAGATGCGGACGCCCTCGCGGAGCTCGTTGTCGGCGCCCACCTCCGCGCCGTCCCCGACGACCGCGCCGGCCAGCACCGTACGGCTGCCGATCCTGGCGCGCTCGCCGACCAGGGAGTCCGTGATCACCGCGCCGGGTTCGACGACCGCGCCCGCGAGCACGGTGGAGCCGTCGATCCGGGTGCCCGCGCCGATCACCGCGCCGTCGCCGATGACCGTACCGCCGGAGAGCTTGGCGTCGGAGGCGACCGAGGCGGTCGGCAGGACGAGGCTGTCGCCGCAGCGGCCGGGCACCGCCGGGGAGGGCGCGCGGCCGAGCACCAGGTCGGCGGAGCCCCTGATGAAGGCCTGCGGAGTGCCGAGATCCAGCCAGTACGTGGAGTCGACCATGCCCTGGAGGTGGGCGCCGTCGGCGAGGAGCCCGGGGAAGGTCTCGCGTTCGACGGAGACGGGGCGGCCGGCCGGGATGGTGTCGATGACCGAGCGGCGGAAGATGTACGCGCCGGCGTTGATCTGGTCGGTGACGATCTCCTCGGGCGTCTGCGGCTTCTCCAGGAAGGCCGTGACGCGGCCGGTGCCGTCGGTCGGCACGAGGCCGAAGGCGCGCGGGTCCTCGACCCGGGTCAGATGGAGGGAGACGTCCGCGCCGGAGTCGGCGTGCGAGGTGACCAGGGCCCGGATGTCGAGCCCGGTGAGGATGTCGCCGTTGAAGATGAGGACCGGTTCGTCCGGGCCCGAGGCGAGGCGGTGGGCGACGTTCCGGATGGCTCCGCCGGTGCCGAGCGGTTCGCGCTCGGTGACGTACTCGATGTGCAGGCCGAGCGAGGAGCCGTCGCCGAAGTACGGCTCGAAGACCTCGGCGAGGTACGAGGTGGCGAGGACGATGTGCTCGACCCCGGCGGCCCGGGCACGCGCCAGCTGGTGCGTGAGGAAGGGGACGCCCGCCGCCGGAACCATGGGCTTGGGCGTGTGCACCGTGAGCGGGCGCAGCCGGGTTCCCTTGCCGCCGACCAGGAGGATCGCTTCTTTTGCCTCTGTCACAGCACTGTCTTCGCTTCCTGCTGGGGCCGGGCGTCGTGTGAAGCTGTCGTCCCATCCCCGCTGGATCAGCCCGGGGCGTCCGGTGCGGTCGATCGCAAGGCGCCGATGTGTCCTCATGGCGGAGCCATTCGGGCACTTCGGCAACGCCGCGAGCGGCCGTGCCAGGGGTCCCGAGCCCAGCGGGGATGGGACAACAGCTTCTTCGGCTGGCCAGTGTATGCAGCCGCGGGGGGCGCCCTCGGACCGCGGGGCTGAACGGCCTCCCGGGAGGGCCGACGTCGTTCCGGCGGTCCCCCGCTTCCTGTGGAGACGCGTTCCCGGGCCTGGGGTTGCGCGTCCGTCGCGGTCGCTGCCGGTGTACGCGCGCCAACTCCCGCGCCCGGCCCCGCCGCGTACGCTTTCGCCCATGAACGCCAGCGACCGCACCCCCGCCGACCTGCTGCGTTCCGCGCTCGCCGCGGACCCGGCCCGCCCCCTGGTCACCTTCTACGACGACGCCACCGGTGAGCGCGTCGAACTGTCGGTGGCCACCTTCGCCAACTGGGTGGCCAAGACCGCCAACCTGCTCCAGGGCGATCTGGCCGCGGAGCCCGGCGACCGGCTCGCGCTGCTGCTCCCCGCGCACTGGCAGTCCGCGGTCTGGCTGCTGGCGTGCGCCTCGGTCGGCGTGGTCGCCGAGGTGCAGGGCGACCCGGCCGCCGCCGACCTGGTCGTCTCCGGCCCGGACACGCTGGACGCGGCTCGCGCCTGCCGGGGCGAGCGGATCGCCCTGGCGCTGCGCCCGTTGGGCGGGCGGTTCCCGCAGGCACCCGAGGGCTTCGCGGACTACGCGGTGGAGGTACCGGGGCAGGGCGACCGGTTCGCGCCGTTCGCCCCGGTGGACCCGGACGCGCCAGCGCTGACGGTGGGCGGGGTCTCGTTCACCGCGGCGGAACTGGTGGCGCGGGGCCGCGAGGACGGTGCGGCGCTGGGCCTGGGCGCCGGCTCCCGGCTGCTGTCGGGGCGTTCCTACGACACCTGGGACGGGCTCTGCGCCGGGCTGTACGCGCCGCTGGCGACCGGGGGCTCGGTGGTCCTGTGCCGCCACCTCGACCGGGTGGGCGCGGAGGCGCTGGCGCAGCGGGTGGAGAGCGAGCGGGTCACGCTGACGGTGTGACAGCGCCCGGGACCGGTATGACAAGAGGCACGAGGGGGGCACCCGTCCGGCCCATCGTGGGCCGAGTCCCCCGTGTCGGCGCTCAACTCCGGTACATGATCTGCCGTACAGACCAGCCGAGGCACAACCAAGCGTGAGGTTCAGCCGTCTACTTCTCCGACCGGCGGCCCAACGCGCCGCCGAACGTGAAGGATGGACGCAGACGTGACCGAAAGCGCCGGCACTCCGGGCGACCCCGACGACTCGGCCGCGGGCGAGGACCGGACGCCGGACGCACCTCCGTCCGGCGAGGCGGGCGCGCCCGGCACCGGCGGCGCGTCCAGCGACGGGGGCAAGCCCGGCACCGGCGGCGCGTCCAGCGACGGGGGCAAGCCCGGCACCGGCGGCGCGTCCAGCGACGGGGGCAAGCCCGGCACCGGCGGCGCGTCCGGCGACGAGGGCGGGCCCGGCACGGGCGACGCCCCCGGCGGTGAGACCCGCAGCGGGTCCGGCAGCGGCCCCGGACCCGCCCCGGAGGGGCCGTCGAAAGGCGGGGGCGGGGGCCTCGACATCACCGTCAGGCGCAAGCGCCACTGGCTCCGCTGGACCGCGCTCGGCGCCTCGTTCGTCGTGCTCGTCGCGGCGGGCGTCGGCTGGTGGCTGTACAAGAAGCTGGACGGCAACATCCGGACGGACACCTCGGCGGCGGCCGAGCTGAAGGCGTACGAGAAGGAGCGGCCGGTCTCCGTCGTGCACGACGCGGAGAACATCCTGCTGATCGGCTCGGACAGCCGGGCCGGCGACAACCGCGAGTACGGCCGCGACGACGGCGGCAGCCAGCGCTCGGACACGACGATCCTGCTGCACCTGGCGGCGAACCGGAAGAGCGCGACCGCGATGTCGATCCCGCGCGACCTGATGGTGGACATCCCGGTCTGCCACAAGGCCGACAAGACCGCCACCAGAGCGCAGTTCGCGCAGTTCAACTGGGCCTTCGAGATGGGCGGGACGGCCTGCACCATCCGGACCGTCGAGAAGATGACGGGCATCCGCGTCGACCACCACATGGTCATCGACTTCAACGGCTTCAAGGACATGGTCAACGCGGTGGACGGGGTGGAGATCTGCCTCAAGGAGCCGGTCGACGACAAGGACGCCCACCTCAAGCTCGACGCGGGCCGGCACAAGCTCAACGGGGAGCAGGCACTCGGCTACGTACGAGCCCGGAAGTCGCTCGGCAACGGGAGCGACACCGATCGCATGGACCGCCAGCAGCAGTTCCTGGGCGCGCTCGTCAACAAGGTGCAGAGCAACGGCGTCCTGCTCAACCCGACGCGGCTCTACCCGGTGCTGGACGCGGCCACCAAGGCGCTGACCACCGACCCGGGCCTGAACAGCCTGAAGGACCTCTACGACCTGGTGCGGGGCATGCGTGACGTCCCCACCGACAAGGTGCAGTTCCTGACGGTGCCCCGGCAGCCGTACCACCTCAACAGGAACCGGGACGAACTGGTGCAGCCCGCCGCGGACAAGCTGTTCAAGCAGTTGCGCGACGACAAGCCGGTCGCCGTGGTGCCCGCCGACAAACTCAAGAGCGACGACAAGAACCCGGGCACGGCCGACGCCTCGGGCCCGTCGCCCACACCTACGTATTCGGGGAACAATGCCGCGACCGACCTGTGCAAGCGGTAAAGCAATGGCCAAACAGACGCCAACATTCCGCGCGCAATGGGAAGAATGCCCGGTTGTAAGGGCCGTGGAATGCGTCACGCGCGTCGCTGGACGCCGAATGGGACGGATAGTGTGACGCGATCCGGTGCTACCGGCCGTCCGGCCGCGCACTTCTGGAGAGAAAGACTGAGCGCCTTTTCGGGGGAGGCGCCTCGCGTGGCACCGACGGAGGACTCGAGCAACCGTGGATGCGCAAAGCCGTGGGCGGGCGGACAACATGGATGATCCCGCAGACCAGTGGGTCCTCAACCCGGACACCGGCGATTACGAACTGCGACTGAACCACTCCGGAGGGAACACCCCCCGGTCCGCGGTCCCTCCGGCCCAGCGCGGGCCGTCGAGCACCCCTCGCCGCGCACCCGCGGGCGACTCCCCGCGGCGCGCCACCGAGGTGCCGCGCCAGGGCGGGCGGCGGTCGGCGAACGGCACGCGCGGCCAGCAGCGCCCCGCCCCCGGTGACACCGGCCCGGGCCGCCGTAAGCGCAAGGCCCCCAAGTCGCGCAAGAAGAAGGCGCTGCTGTGGACGGGCGGCGTGATGGCGTTCGTGCTCGTGGGTGTCTCGGCCGGCGGCTACTGGCTGTACCAGCGGCTCAACGGCAACATCAACACCGTGGACATCGGCGACGCCGGCAACAAGGACGTCGTCACCGCCAACGCCCCCATCAACATATTGATCATCGGTACGGACAAGCGCACCGGTAAGGGCAACGAGGGCTACGGCGACAAGGGCAGCGTCGGCCACGCGGACACGAACATCCTGTTCCACGTCGCCGAGGACCGCACCAACGCCACGGCGATGAGCATCCCGCGCGACCTCATCACCGACATCCCGGACTGCACCTCCGTGCAGGAGGACCGCTCGAAGAAGAACATCCCGGGCGTCCAGCACGTCCGGTTCAACCGGAGCCTCGGCGAGGCCGGCCGCGACCCCGGCTGCACGATGAAGACGGTCACGGAACTGACCGGGGTGAAGATCGACCACTTCATGATGGTCGACTTCAACGCGGTGAAGACCCTGTCCACGGCGGTCGGCGGCGTCAACATCTGCCTCGACCACGCCATCGACGACCCGAAGTCCCACCTCAAGCTGCCCGCCGGCCCGAACAAGGTCCAGGGCGAGGACGCGCTGGCGTTCGTACGGACGCGGCACGCCTACTCCAACGAGAGCGACCTCGACCGGATCAAGGGCCAGCAGCAGTTCATGGGCTCGATGATCAAGCAGGCCAAGTCGGACGACACGCTGACCAGCCCGACGAAGCTGTTCAAGGTGGCGGACGCGGCGACCAAGGCCCTGACGGTCGACAAGGCCATCGGCGACGTGAAGAAGCTCAGCACGCTCGCCAAGGAGATCACCAAGACGGACACGAAGAACATCACGTTCGTCACCATGCCGGTGATCGACAACCCCGACGAGCCCAAGCCCGTCACGGTCGTCCCGCACCCGACGCAGGCGGAGCAGCTGTTCTCGATGCTGCGCGACGACACCTCGCTCACCGAGGTGGCCGCGCAGAAGAAGAAGGCCAAGAGCAAGCAGGACGCGCTCCTCAAGGGAACCAAGGCCGCACCCGCCGACGTCCGCGTCGATGTGTACAACGGCGGCGAGGTCCCCGGCGGTGCCCAGCAGACGGTCACCTGGCTGCAGAACACCAAGGGCGTCCTGAAGTCCACGAACAAGGCCAACGCGCCCGCGAAGATCGCCAAGACGACGCTGGAGTACGCCCCGAACCAGGCGGACCAGGCCCGTGCCCTCGCCGAGATGATGGGTCTTCCCGGCTCCGCGATGAAGCCGGGCACCACCGACGCCGAGGGGCTCCAGGCGATGGTGCTGACGCTGGGCAAGGACTTCCAGGCGGCCGGTACGCCGATCACGGCGCCGAAGAAGATCGACATTCCGAAGTCCAGCGCCGAATCCGCGGGGTGCTCCAAGTGACACCGCGTCACCGCGCCATACGAGTCTGAGCAGCAGGGGGGTCCTGGTGGGACGGAGCAGCACGTCGGGGGAGGGGACGCGGTCGCGGACTCACTCCCGCCGTCAGGGCGGGGGCGAGGGCGTCGGCGGCTGGGACGGGTCGCGCCCCGGTGACGCCGGAGCGGGCGAGGCCGGCGGCGGCCGAGCGAGCCACCGGCGCGGCAAGTCACGTAAACGGGCTGCGAAGAAGTCCCGGAAACGCCGTGTGTTCAAGTGGATAGCGATATCCATGGCGGTGCTCCTCCTGGGCACCGCCTCCGCCGGATACCTCTACTACCGGCACCTCAACAACAACATCCGCAGTAGCGCCCGCAGCGGCGGCGAGAGCGGTGTGAAGAAGGCGGCGCCGAACGCCGAGGGCCAGAGCCCGCTCAACATCCTGCTGATCGGCTCGGACAGCCGGAACAGCGCGGAGAACGTGAAGCTCGGCGGCAGCAAGGACACCGTCGGGGACAAGCCCCGGGCCGACGTCCAGATGCTGCTGCACATCTCGGCGGACCGGAAGAACTCCTCGCTGGTCAGCATCCCGCGCGACACGATCCTCCACATCCCCGAGTGCACGGACTCCGAGACGGGTCAGAAGTACCCCGCGACGGACAGCAGTCCGATCAACGAGTCCCTCCAGCGCGGTGGTCCCGGCTGCACGCTGACCACCTGGGAGAAGCTGACCGGCGTCTACATCGACCACTGGATCATGCTCGACTTCGCGGGCGTGGTGGCGATGGCGGACGCGATCGGCGGCGTCGACGTGTGCGTGAAGACGGGTGTGTGGGACAAGCCGACACGCGCCGTCCCCGGCGGCTCCGGTCTCAAACTGCCGGCGGGCACGAACACGGTGCAGGGCAAGCAGGCGCTTCAGTGGCTGCGTACCCGGCACGCCTTCGGCAATGACCAGAACCGGGCCAAGGCACAGCACATGTACATGAACTCCATGCTGCGCACGCTGAAGAAGCAGAACCTCTGGTCGGACGCGGGCCGGCTGATGAATCTCGCGGAGACGGCCACCAAGGCCCTCCAGGTCTCCGACGAGATCCGTTCGGTCCCGAAGCTCTACGACCTGTCGATGCAGCTCAAGAGCGTGCCGATCGACCGCATCACCATGGCGACCATGCCGACGGCCGAGTGGTCCCAGGACCGGAACAAGCTCGTTCCCGTCGAGAAGTCCGCGGACGCCCTGTGGCGGCTGCTCCGGGAGGACGTCGCGTTCGACAAGAACGGCAAGGAGAAGAAGAAGCCCTCGTCGTCCTCGACCCCCTCCGGGCCCCCGGCGGCCGCTCCGGCGACCCTCGGCATCTCGGTGGTGAACGGCACGGGCGTCGGTCAGGCGCCCAAGGACGGACGGGCCACCGAGATCGCCGACCTGCTGCACGGCAAGGGCTTCACCGAGGCCGAGACCTCGCAGGACGCCGAGCCGCTCAAGGACACGGTGGTGCGGTACGCCAAGGAGGACGGGGACCAGGGCAAGTCGGACGCGCTGTCCGTCGCCCAGGCGCTGGGCCTACCGACGACCGCGGTCAAGGCCGACCCGCAGGCCGGCGGGCTGACCGTCGTCGTCGGTGCGGACTGGCGCGAGGGCACCGCGTACAAGGCCCCGAAGGTCGAGGAGGGCGACCTTCCGGGCGGCGCGGACGACATCAACGCCGCGGACAAGGGCCAGTGCATGGACATCTACTCCGTCTACCGGTGGGACGGAAAGAGCTGACAGGCGGTACGCGAGAGGGGGCGCCCGGTCCGGCCGGGCCCCCCCTCTCGTCGTACGCGGCTCAGGCGACCGGCGCGCCCGGCTCGGCGATGGCCGGGCGGCGGCTCGCGATGACCTTCTTCGCCAGCGAGCGCGGGCTCGTCAGGAAGCCGTAGCCCCAGGACATGTGCATGGTCGCCAGCGCGACCGGGATCTGCGCGCGGGCCTTCAGCGACAGGCCCTTGCCGGCCGGGAGTGAGCCCGCGACGATCGCCGCGACGTACCCGCCGGGAACGATCAGCGCCCACGGGGTGACCGCCGCGCCCACCACGAGACCGGCCGCGATGGCGACGACGGCGGTCGGGGGCGCCAGGTAGCGCAGGTTGATGGAGCCGGCGTGGTAGCGGGCGACGACGTGGCGCCAGCGGCCGTAGTCCTTGTACTGCTTGGCGAGCGCCCGGACGGAGGGGCGGGGGCGGTACTGGACGCGCAGCTCGGGCGAGAACCAGATCAGGCCGCCGGACTCGCGGATGCGGAAGTTCAGCTCCCAGTCCTGGGCGCGGATGAACTCGACGTTGTACCCGTCGGCCTTCTCCAGCGCCTCGCGGCGGAAGACGCCCAGGTACACGGTCTCGGCGGGGCCTGCCTGGCCGCCGGTGTGGAAGGCCGCGTTGCCGACGCCGATCTTCGAGGTCATGGCCGCCGCGACGGCGTCCTCCCAGGCGTTCTCGCCCTCGGCGTGCATGATGCCGCCGACGTTCTGCGCGCCCGTCTCCTCCAGGAGGCGGACGGCGGTCGCGATGTAGTTCGGCGAGAGCATGCCGTGGCCGTCGACGCGGACGACTATCGGGTGGCTCGACGCCTTGATCGCGGCGTTGAGGGCGGCGGGGGTGCGGCCGGTCGGGTTCGGCACGGTGTGGACGCGGGGGTCCTCCGCGACCAGCTCGGCCGCGATCTCGTCCGTACGGTCCGTGGAGGGGCCGAGCGCGATCACGACCTCCATCTCGCCCGCGTACTCCTGCTCCAGGATGTGGCGTACGGAGTTACGGAGATGGCGCTCCTCGTTGAGCACCGGCATGATCACGGAGACGGCGGGAGGCTGCGCGGCAGACATGTGGTCCTCGGGTGGTCCTCGGGGGCGCCGGGGGCTCGTACCCCACCAGGCGGTATTCGGCCGCCACGTTACCGCGAATGGGGGACAGCGGCGCGCGCCCCCGGGTGGCCTCCCGGGATGAGGATCATATGGGCCTACCGTGCGAACGGTCCCCCTCGCACCGCGGAGGTGTCTCCCCGTGCCCACGCCGCACCGCTCACCCCGTCCCGTCCGGCCGCCCCGCCCCGCGCCCGCACGGCGCCGGCGGCCGAGAAAGCAGGACGAGCGGCCGCACTGGGGGATGCGGGTCGCGACCGGTCTCTCGGTCCTGGTGCTCGGGGCGGGCGGGATCGGGCACGCGGTCGTGACGAACCTGGAGAGCGGGATCGACCGCGTCGACCCGTTCAAGGACATGAAGAACCGGCCCGCGGGCGGGCGCGGCATGAATCTGCTGCTGGTCGGCACCGACGGCCGCGAGAAGATCGGCAAGGACGAGAAGCGGAAGTACCGGCTGGGCGGTGAGCCCTGCCACTGCACGGACACGATCATGCTGGTCCACCTCTCGGCGGACGAGGAGCGCGCCAGCGTCGTCAGCCTCCCCCGCGACAGCTACGCGGAGATCCCGGCGCACCGGGACCGGACGACCGGCAAGGAGCACGCGGCGCACCCGGTGAAGCTGAACGCGGCGTACGCGGAGGGCGGTCCCGGCCTCACCGTCAGCACCGTGGAGCACATGACCGGCGTCAAGATCGACCACTACCTGGAGGTCGACTTCACCAGCTTCATGACCACGGTCGACACCCTCGGCGGTGTGAAGATCTGCACGACCCGCCCGCTGAAGGACTCCTACACCGGCCTGGACCTCGCGCCCGGCCACCACACCCTCGACGGCGGTCAGGCGCTCCAGTACGTACGGTCCCGGCACATCGACGGGGCCGCCGACCTGGGCCGGATGCAGCGCCAGCAGAAGTTCATGGCCTCGCTGATCAAGCAGGCGACGAGCAGCGGGGTGCTGCTGAACCCGGTGAGGTTCCGGGAGGTCGCCTCGACGATGCTGAAGTCCGTACGGGCCGACCGGGGCTTCGACACGGAGCAGATGCTGTCCATCGGCCAGGCGATGCGGGGGTTCTCGGCGGCCTCGTCCGAATTCGCCTCGGTGCCGATGGGTGATGTCGCGTACCAGGTCAAGGGCATCGGCTCCACGGTGAAGTGGGACCCGGTCAAGTCGAAGCAGCTGTTCACCGCCCTGCGCGAGGACAAACCCCTGACCACCGCCCGGCCCGCCGAGAAGGCCCCCGCGAAGAAGGTGGACGTCCCGCCGGACCGGATCCGCGTCCAGGTCTACAACGGCACCGCGAAGGACGGTCTGGGCTCCGAGGTCGACGCCGCGCTGCACGCCACCGGCTTCGACACGACCCGGGCGCCGCTCACCGCACCGCGGCACGACCTGAAGCGCACCCTGGTCACGTACGACCCGCGCTGGGACCGGTCCGCGAAGACCCTGGCGGCGGCGCTGCCGGGCGCCGAGCTGCGGGCGGTGCCGGGGCAGGGGGCGACGATGCGGGTGACGGCGGGCACGGACCACCACGCCGTCGAACGGGTCCACGCGGAGGAGCCGGAGCCGGGGAGGTTCGGCGCGGTGAAGGGGGACGAGGTGGCGTGCGCGTGAGGCGGGCGGATCCAGCGCGTCCGGCGCTCGGCCATCCCAGCCCGTCCGGCGTTTGAGGACGGAACCGTTCAGGGGGTGGGCCCCGCGCCCATCGGCCGGCCTCGCGCCCTCAGTCCTCGATGCCGTCGGCCAACCGCTTCTCGCGGAGCTCCCTGATCGCGCGGCGCCGTGCCAGGCGGTGCGTGCGGCGGATCTGGGCCTCCTGATAGCGCCGCTTGTCGCGCTCGGTCTCCGGGATCACCTGCGGTACGGGGCGGGGCCGGCCGTCCGCGTCGACCGCGGCGAACACCAGGTACGCGCTCCCGACCTGCGTCGCGGGCGTCGACTCGTTCCAGCGCTCGGCCATGACCCGGACGCCGACCTCCATGGAGGAGCGGCCGGTCCAGTTGACCTGGGCGCGTACGTGCACGAGGTCGCCGACACGGACCGGCTCCAGGAAGACCATCTCGTCCATCGAGGCCGTGACGGCGGGCCCGCCGGAGTGCCGGCCGGCCACGGCGCCCGCCGCGTCGTCGACCAGCTTCATGATCACGCCGCCGTGCACCGTACCCAGCAGATTGGTGTCGCTGCCGGTCATGATGTGGCTGAGGGTGGTCCGGGAAGCCGCGGTGGGCTTGCCCGGAATGTCGCTCTCCGGGCGCGGAGCCTGATCTGTCATGCCGTCCACCTTATGCGGGGGCCGGAACGGCGTCGCAATGCATCAGCTTCGCAACAGCCCTGGTGCGATTTTCCTCGCCCCCTGTAAGAGGGGCGGCCCCGGCCTGCACACTGGTCCGTATGAACGATTGGCCCGAGGGCTGGACCGACGACAACCGCAGCGGCAACCGCTACGGGCAGGGCAGCGGGAGCGAGCGGCCCGAGAGCACCCGCTCGATGCCGCACGTCCAGCGCCGCCCGGCTCCGCCGCAGCAGCGCCCCGCGCCGCCGAGGCAGCGCCCGGTCCCGCAGCAGCCGGCGGGCTACGACGACGGTTACCCGCAGTACGACAGCGGTTACAACACGGGCCAGGTGTACGGCGGCGGCAACGGCCCCGGCTCCGGCGGCGGTGACCGGGGTCCGGCCCAGGGCCGTCCCAGACCCGCGCCCGACTGGGGCCGCCGGATCAAGATCGGCGCCCTGGTCCTGGTGGTCGCGCTGCTCGGGGTCTCCGTGGGCACGTACTTCTGGGCCGACTCCAAGCTGAACCGCGCCGTCGACCTGTCGAAGGTCATCGAGCGGCCGGAGGCGGGCAAGGGGACGAACTACCTGATCGTCGGCTCGGACAGCCGCGAGGGCATGACGTCCGAGGACAAGAAGCGGCTCCACACGGGTTCGGCCGACGGCAAGCGGACCGACTCGATGATGATCCTGCACACCGGCGACAACGGCCCGACGCTGGTCTCGCTGCCGCGTGACTCGAACGTCGAGATCCCGTCGTTCGTCGGCTCCGAGTCCGGCAAGAAGTACCCGGGCACCGGCAAGACGACGAAGCTGAACGCCGCGTACGCCACGGACGGACCTGAACTGCTGGTCCGTACGGTCGAGTTCAACACCGGCCTGCACATCGACCACTACGTCGAGATCGGCTTCGGCGGCTTCGCCAAGGTCGTGGACGCGATCGGCGGGGTCGAGCTGGACATCCCGAAGGCGTTCAAGGACAAGTGGTCGGGCGCCGACTTCCCGGCCGGCAAGCAGACCCTGAACGGACAGCAGGCCCTGGCCTTCGTCCGCACCCGCCACGCCTTCACCTCGGACCTGGACCGCACGAAGAACCAGCAGAAGTTCCTCGCGGCCCTGGCGAGCCAGACGGCGACGTTCTCCACGATCATCAACCCGTTCAAGCTGTACCCGACGATGGGCGCCGGCCTGGACACGCTGATCGTGGACAAGGACATGTCGCTCTGGTCGCTCGGCAAGATGTTCTTCGCGATGAAGGGCGTCACCGGCGGCGAAGGCACGTCGATGAACATCCCGATCGCGGGCAACGTGGGCTCCAACCTGGCCTGGGACAAGGCGAAGGTGAAGCAGCTGGTGGAGCAGCTGAAGAACGACGAGAAGGTCACGGTCACGGAGAACTGAGGGGGCGCGTCCCCGCGCCTCCTCCCCTGCTGCGGAGCCGCCATGCCTGTACGAATCGTGTACGAGTCGCACGCCACGACCACCGACAACGAGGCGGGCATCGCCACGGGATGGCTGCCGGGGCGGCTCTCCCCGACCGGACGCCGCCAGGCCGCCGAACTGGGCGACCGGCGGCGCGGCACCGGGCTCGACGCCGTCTACACCTCGGACCTGGCCCGCGCCGTGGAGACGGCCCGCATCGCGTTCGCGGGCGCGGAGACCCCGGTCCTCCGACAGGACGCGCGGCTGCGGGAATGCGACTACGGGGAGCTGAACGGCGCCCCGACCGCCGTCCTGCACCCCCTGCGCACCCGCCACATCGACCGCCCGTGGCCCGGCGGCGGCCAGAGCTACCGGGACGTGGTCGAGGCGACGGCCGCGTTCCTGCGGGACCTGGCGGCCGAGTGGGACGGGGGCCAGGTGCTCGTGATCGCGCACTCCGCGAACCGCTGGGCCCTGGACTGCCTGCTCGCGGGCGCCCGGCTGGACAGCGTCGTCGCAGACCCGCCGCTCTGGCAGCCGGGTACCTTCTACACCCTGCCCTGAGCCAGCACCGCCGCGTGCGGCAGGGTCAGCAGGCCGTCGTCCGCGAGGAATTCGGGGCACAGGGCGTCGTACTCGCGCTTCGCCGCCGCCACGCCCTCCGGGCCGGCGCTCGTGACCATTCCGCCGACCGCGCCGATTCCGGCCGCGGGGCCCGCCCACCAGTCGTCCGGGGCGACCCGGTGGTCCCAGGCGTGCGTGGCGCTCTGTACGTCTCCGAGTCCGGCCGCGGTGAGCAGCGCGGCCAGGCCGCCCGGGGTGCGCGCGAAGTTGCGTTCCTCGTCCACCGTGGCCATCCAGTCGGGCCGGGCGAGCCCGGCGGCCTGGGCGGCCCGGCCCACGAGCGCCTGGCCCGGAGCACCGGGCAACTGCCAGACGGTGACGGCGACGGTGCCTCCGGAGCGGGTGACCCGGCGCATCTCCATCAGCGCCTCCAGGGGGCGGCCGACGTGATTGAGCACGAAGTTGGCGACGACCGCGTCGAACTCCCCGTCGGCGTACGGCAGCTGGGGCAGCGTCCCGGAGCGCACCTCGGCCCCGGGCGCCGCCCGCCGGGTCGCCTCGACCATGCCGGGCTCGGCGTCCACGGCCCGGACGGCCGCGCCGCGCCCGAGGGCGGCGGCGGTCACGTTGCCGCTGCCGCATCCCACGTCGAGCAGGCGGGTCCCGGGCACGACGCCGGCGGCGTCCAGCAGGGCGGGCACGGTGTGGACGCAGAGCCGGGCGGCGGTGCGGGCGTAGGCATCGGCCCGCCCGCCCCATATCCGCCGCTCCATCACGTCGAACGCGGTCATACGGTGTCGCCTCCGCTACGGCTGGTCGGGGTGTGCGGTTCGGTCTCGTTCAGGTACGGCTCGTCGGGGTCTGCGGTTCGGTCTCGTTCAGGTACGGCTGGTCGGGCTCTGCGGTTCGGTCTCGTTCAGGTACGGCTCGTCGGGGTCTGCGGTTCGGTCTCGTTCAGGTACGGCTCGTCGGGGTCTGCGGTTCGGTCTCGTTCAGGTCCTCGTGCAGGGCGCCGAGGACGCGTCCGGTGGGTTCGTCGCGCGCGGACAGTTCCGCGAGGGCCCAACCGGGCAACCGCCCCGCCACCTCGTCCGGCACGTCGCCGCGCGTCGGGTCGTCCAGCCCCTGGAGCAGGGCGAACGCGGTCTCCCTGGCCACCTCGCGGGCGATCTCGCCCAGCTCGTCGGCGGTGAGCCCGAGCCGCACCGCCCGCTCGACGGCCCCGCCGGCCACGCCGTCCCGGCGGTAGGCGGCGACCCAGTCGGACGCGGTGGAGCTCCAGGCGTCGATGTCCTGCCACACCATCCGCAGGAACCGGAACCGGGCGAGCTGCGGCAGCCCCTCCTCGGCCTCGGACTCGGCCCACCCCTCGGCGTCCTCGGCCCCGAGCGCGTCGAAGAGCCGGGCCAGGCGCGCTATGCCCCCAGGGTCTTCAGCCACCGCGGAAGTTACGGGACAGCCAGGGACTGAGCAGGGCGCGCGGCACCAGCTCCTTGTACGTCTCGTCCCCGGGCAGGGGCACGACGAGCCACTGCCCCGGCGGGAAGAGCCGGCCCTTCACGTACGCCATGCCGCCGTACACGGACCGCAGGAACGCGGGCACGGAGTCCCGGGGGACGTCCTCGAAGACCACCCCGTCGACGGTGATCCGCGCGTCGTCCTCCGGGAAAACCTGCACGGTGACGGCCGGGACCCCGCCCAGCTCCACGAACGCCTCGTGCGGCAGGGACCCGTCCGCGTCCGCCACGGTGAACGCCCCCGCGGACTCCCGCCGGGAGGTCCGGTCGGCCCCGATGTCGTCGGTGACGGTCACCTCCAGGTCGTACGCCTGGGCGACTTCCCGTACGGCTGTGACGGTCGCCTCGGTCGAGGGCAGGCGGGGGTGCGTCACGCGGGCCGGGCCGCGTAGGCGACGAAGGCGGCCCAGGCACGCGGGGGGTGGGCGAGGTGGGGGCGGTGGATGTCCTTGGAGTCCCGGACGAGGACGACAGCGGGCGCGGCGGCAACCTCGATGCAGTCACCCTCGTTGCCGTTGCTGCTGTAACTGCTCTTGACCCAGGCCAACTCGAAGTCACCCTGCGCAGAGGTCCCGCGATTCATGTCGCTCCCAATACTCGCTCAATGAGGGCCCGAGTCTCCCGAGGAGTGAGAGCCTCGGCCCGGATGATGCCATGTCGCAGGTCGAGGATACGGAGGTGCTTCGCATCGGTTACCCGGCGTCCGTTGAACGCCCCGTGCGAACGGCCGATCGCCGTGCCGTCGGCGAACTTCAATAGGTCGATGTCGCCGTCCATCCCCGGATGAGCCTCGCGATGCGTCGGCATGACCTGGAGCGTCACATTGCGCATATCTCCGACCTCCAGCAATCGTTCGAGCTGCCGCCGCCACTCCATTCTGCCTCCGATGGGTCGCATGAGTGCTGACTCCTCCTGGACGAAGTTGAGGGAGGGGGCGGGCAAGCGCTCGAAGATCGACTGCCGGGCCATGCGTGCAGCGACCATCCGCTCCACCTCGTCCTGTGAGTACGGCGGCTGCCGAGCCTCGAACAACGCCCGCGCATGGCCAGGGGTCTGCAACAGCCCATGCAAACCGTGCGCCACGTAGGCCGTGAGCTCGACCGCCCTCGCTTCCAGACTCGCCAGATCCCGAACCTTCTTCGGGTACCGCACCACCGCCAAGTCCTGCTTCATCACGGCAATCTTGCCGTGCGCACCCAAGAGGTCGTCCGACTTGTCCAGGTACTCGGGCCGGGGGATGCGCCTGCCGCCCTCGACCTTGTAGATCAGGTCCTCCCCGTACCCGATCAGCACTCCGAACTCCGCCGCCCGCATCCCCGCCGCCTCGCGCCACGCCTTGAGCTGGCGGCCCACGGCGGCCACCACCGCCGCGCCCGACTCGTCCTCGGGATCGACGTCCCAACCGTGCTCGTCCGTCTCGCTGTTGGCGCTCATCCGTACCCCGCTTCCGACGCGCGTGCCTTTGTCCCTCAACCGATGACCGTCCCCACCCGTCACGCCGGACAGCCGGGACAACGCCGGACAAGCGCCGGACAGTCACCGTACGCAGGCGCGGTCCACCGGGTCGCGGGTTTCCGCGACGCGGTGCGCCAGGTCGCGGAGGCCCGCGTCGCGGTGCGCCACGACGTCACATGCTTTGAAAGAACCTCGGGAAAGAACCCAACCCAACCCACCCGAACCCCGTCCGAACGCCAATCACTCGCGCGGGTGACAAATGCCAACTGAGCTGGATTTGGGGTCGGTTGTCGGGCATATGCTCGCGGCAACCACCCCAGACACGAGTCGGCCCCGACCGGGACAGCGAATCCCGGGCGGGGCCTGACCACCGAGGAAGATAGGCCCCTTCCCGATGACTGCCCAGCAGGCTATCGCGCCCCCGTGCGCCCCGCCCGGTTCTCCCGGCTCCCCCCACGACGTCACACCGACCTCCGGTGTCATCCACGTCAACTCCCGCCACACGTCCGGCTTCACGGTCATCGGCAACCACCTCGCCCAGCACGGCACGCTCTCCCTCCTCGCGATCGGGCTGGCCGTCCACATCCAGTCGCTGCCCGAGGGCGCGAAGGTCGGCGTCAAGGTGCTCGCCGCGCGCTTCCCGGAGAGCGAGATGCGGATCGCGGCCGCGCTGCGGGAGCTGGAGGAGGCGGGCTACCTGCGCCGCATTCGCGTACGCCTCCGGGACGGCCGCGTACGCACGCGTACGGAGTCGCACAACCGGCCGTACGCGACGATCGCGCCACCACCGGCGCCTCACCAGACGAACCCGACGCCCGCCGCGCCGTACGAGCGCCCCGCCGCCCCGACACCCCCGCCTCAGGGACCGCGCCCCGAGCGGAAGCCCGGTGCGGCACGCGTCCTGAAGCCCCTCCCCCAGCCCCGCACCCCCGCCCTCCACCAGACCGCCGCCCTGCTCCTCGCGGATCTCCGCCGCCACGCGCCCCTGCTGACGCTCTCCGAGGCGGACGTCACCGCACTCGCCCCGGGGGTCGCGGCCTGGCTCGAACGCGACGCGCACCCCGACGCCATCCGCCGGGCCCTCACCACGGACCTCCCGGCGCCCCTCGCCCACCCGGCGCGCCTCCTCCGCCACCGGATCACGGCCCTCCTGCCGCCCCCGCTCCCGGCCCCGGCCGCTCCCCCCACGGTCATCCCCCTCCAGAACTGCGACGACTGCAACCGAGCCTTCCGCGCCCCGGACCCGGGGCCCTGCCGCGACTGCCGGGCCGGCGGTTTCCAGTAACGGAAACTCAACCCTCTTGCCCCCGGACAACGGGACAGCGAGCATCGGATCACCGCACTCGTCCATAAGGAGACTTCGTGAAGCTGACACGGCTGGTTGGCCAGTGCGACGAGGGCGAGTGCCCTGCGATCTATGCGACAGACCGGGGAACCCTCGCCGTCCAGGGGAGCCGTTTAGCCGACCACGGACTGGATCTTCCCGCTCACGAGTCGCTGGTGGAAATTCCCATCGAGCTCATCCGAAAGGCCGTCCGTGACAACCTCATCTAAGTCCCTCGGAGACTGGCTCGAAGGCTTCGAACGAGAAGCGTTCCGGCTTGAGACTTTGGACGACTACAGCAAATCGGGCGGGGCGGAGGCATACCAAGCTTTTCTCGCCGGAGAGCCGCAGCCGGAGAGTTACAGAACCTCCGGCTGGATCACAACGGTCGGAAACGCGGTCCGGTCAGGAAAGCGAATCTATCGCGTCCACATCCTCGCTCGCCCGTTGACGGACTATCTACGTTTCGAACTTTCCTGGGGATACCGGCGCAATATGACCGCCGGCGAGGAGTTCTACATCCTGGACACCACCACGCAGGGAAACCCCATCGAAGATGCGCCGGATTTCTGGATGTTCGACGAGCGGGCTGTCGGGAGGATGAGCTACACGCCGGACGGCGGATACACCGGCTCCGAATTCCTCGGAGAGAACCAGCTGCCGACTTACCTGACATTCAGGAACAAGGCGATGGAGCACGCCGTCCCCTTCACCGAATGGTGGGCGAAGTACGGCGAGTGAACAAACAAAGCCTCGGACCGGCGCTGCGGGAACTGCGGTCGTCCTCCGGACTCGAAGCCAAAGCAGTGGCCCGTGGCGCTGCCATGTCCAGGTCCAAGCTATCGAAGATCGAAAACGGCAACACGGCTCCGAGCGTCACCGATGTCGACTGCATCCTCACCGCCATAGGCGTATCGGACGAGGTGAAGGCCGAGTACATGGCCGCAGCCAGGGAGGCAGCAACAGAAGCCACTGCGTGGCGGCTCATCCGACGGCTGGGCTACAGCCGCAAACAGCAGCAGGTTCAGGCCCTCGAATCACAGACCACCTTGCTGCGCCTCTTCCAGCCCTCCCTCGTCCCCGGCCTGCTCCAGACACCCGAATACGTGCGGGCGGTCTTCGCCCGACGGTGCTTGAGCGAAGCGCAGCTGGAACGGACGATCGGCGCGAGGCTGGCGCGGCAAAGTGTCCTCTACTCGGAGGGAAAGACCTTCCGTTTCGTCATCACGGAGTCGGTACTCCGATGGCGAATCGTTCCACCCCTGGTACTCGTCGGGCAGCTTGACCGGATCATTTCAGCATCCCGGCTGCCCAACGTGGACATCAGAGTCATCGAGCCATCTGCCCCGCAACGTGATTTTCCGGGGCACTCGTTCTCGATCAAGGATGATCGCACTGTCGCCATCGAGACGGTCCACGCAGAAATGGTGGTGACCGATCCGAGGGACGTCGCCCTGTACGTGTCCAAGTTCGAAGGGTTCAGCGCCTCCGCCTGTTCCGACGAAGAGATGCGGGCGCTGATCGGACACATCCGGGACGACCTTTTGCGTGAACAGGAAACCGCCTAGAAAGCGACTCCGCACCCCGTCACGATGAGGCGACGAACCCGAAGTGACGAAGGGTGCACCATGGCAACCACGGTAAAGACTCCTATCGCCCTGCGACACGGACGGGATCTCCTCGATCCCGAACTGTTCGAGAAGGTGTCCGAATTCTGCGCCACGGAGTACGGCCACGAGATGTGCACGGCACGAAATGTCGTGGACCAGGCCCTCGCCTTCCTCAAGGTCATGGGTGATACCCGGGCGTTCGACATGTCACCGTCCCGGATCGTAGACCCGGGCTGGCACTCCTTCGCGCTCCACACCCGCGCCTACGCCGCCTGGTGCCAGGAGCAGTTCGGTTACTTCCTGGACCACGAACCGGGGGCCACCGTCCGAACCCGGCCGCTGATCGGCTCCGTGGTGGAGCGAGTCAAGGCAGCCGGCTTCTACGTCGACGAGCGGCTGTGGGGCGTCGCGAAGGAATGCAATGCTCCGGCCTGCTGCGGCGACGGCGACGGTTGCTGAGCGAAGACGCGCCGCCCATGGCCTCCGGCGGCGCGCTCACCGGCAGCAGCAGAGTGACCGTGTACGTCATGTTCGGCGTGGTCTTCGGGTACGCCACCCACCACCACGACGAACGCCGGCTCGGAGACATCGCCGTTGTCGGCCCGCTGACTCCCGGGGTCGAGTGGGGCCGCCTGTGGCAGATGGCCCGCCACTGTGGGCGGCCCACTGCTGGGGAGACCGAACTCGCCCAATGGGTGCTGACTCAAGCCACTCGGGCGTTCGTGTGCGGAAGCGGTCGCATCGCACACTTCAACGAACGGGGATGGAGATTGGAACCCGGAGGCAAGTGCGTTCGGTTCGAGTCGACGTACGCCAATCGTGACCAGCTCTGGACGGGAAACATGACCATCGACGGGCTCGGCCCCGACCAGGTTTCGGAACGACACACGCTTTACCCCGTCTGACGGCGACTTCCGCACCCGGGCCCGGGCACGTTCTGCGGGTATGCCGACAATCTCGACGTCGGTGCCATACTCACCGCTCAGGGCCTGGGCAGTCGTCCGGTCGCACAACAGTGGAGGAACCTGGTGGCCGTGGACACCTCTTTCTACAAGTCCGCCATGTCGGAGGAGATCCGGGACGAGGGCCGGGCGGAAGGCCGGGCGGAAGGTCTCCTGCTGCTTCTCGGTGTGCGTGGCATCGGCCTCACCGACGCGGACCGCGCGAAGATCGCCGCCTGCGCCGACCCGCAGCTCCTGCACGCATGGCTTCAGCGCGCCGCGACAGCCTCCTCCGCCGAGGAGGTCTTCCGCGCCTCATGACCGAAGCAACCGTCGCCGACGTCCTCGCCGAGCTCGCCGCCCTCGACGACCCCAAGGCCCGCGCCGTCAACGCGCGGCACGGGGACGACCACGGGGTGAACCTCACCAAGCTGCGCGCCCTGGCCAAGCGGCTGGGGAAGCGGCAGGAGCTGGCCGTCGAGCTGTGGGAGAGCGACGACACCGCCGCACGGCTCGTCGCGTTGCTGGTCTGCCGGCCGAAGGCGTACACGAGGGACGAGCTGGACCGCATGCTGCGCGGGGCGCGGGCGCCGAAGGTGCACGACTGGCTCGTGGGCTACGTGGTGAAGAAGAGCCCGCACGCGGAGGAGCTGCGCCTCGCCTGGACGGAGGACGCCGATCCGGTCGTCGCGAGCGTCGGGTGGGCGCTGACCGCCGACCGGGTCGTGAAGCGGCCCGACTGTATTGATCACGAGCGTTGTTGACACTCGGCAGGTCTTGAACATGGCGAAGACCTCCGATGTGGTGGAGCTGTCTAGGAACACACCACACGGAGGTCT
>NZ_JBMNDO010000072.1:0-39828 GCF_052542855.1 Streptomyces sp. SAS_281 | reverse complement strand
GTGGCGCGGACCCCCGCGCCACCACCCGCGGCTCAGAATCCGTGCCGGTGGCCGCCGTCGACCGGCACCATGATGCCCGTCAGGTACGAGGCGGCGGGGGACAGCAGGAACGCCGCCGTGCGGCCGAACTCCTCCGGGGTGCCGTAGCGGCGCAGCGGGATGTTCGCCTCGTTGGCGTTGCGCGCGGCCTCCGCGTCGCCCGACAGCGCGTCCAGCTCCCGCACCCGGTCCGTGTCGATCCGGGCCGGCAGCAGGCCCACGACCCGGATGCCGCGCGGGCCCAGCTCGTCGGCCATCGACTTGGCGACGCCGGCCAGGCCGGGGCGCAGCCCGTTGGAGACGGTCAGCCCGGGAATCGGCTCGTGGACGGAGCCGGACAGCACGAAGCCGATGACCCCGCCCTCGCCGAGCGCCGCGGCGGCGGCCCTGGCCAGCCGTACCGCACCCAGGAAGACCGAATCGAAAGCCGTCTGCCACTGCTCGTCGGTGTTGTCCGCGATCCCGCCCGGCGGCGGGCCGCCGACGCTGATGAGGATGCCGTCGAGCCGGCCCAGGCCCTCCTGGGCGGCCTCCACCAGTCGTTCGGCCGCCGCCGGGTCGGCGTTGTCGGCGGCGAGACCGACGGCGTCCGGGCCCAGGTCGGCGGCGGCCTGCTGGGCGCGCTTCTCGTCCCGGCCGGTGATGATCACCTTCGCGCCGTCCGCCACCAGGGCCCGCGCGGTGGCGTAGCCGAGCCCGCGCGTCGCTCCGGTGACGATGTACACACGGTCCTTCAGTCCAAGATCCATGGCCCTATCCTGCCGTGCCGCCCGGGTCCGTGTCCTCGGCGGCCCGCTCCTCCACGGGCTGCGCCTCGGCCAGCGCCACCGCCGTACCGACCAGGCCGATATGGCTGAACGCCTGCGGGAAGTTGCCGAGCTGGCGCCCCGCCGCCGTGTCGTACTCCTCGGCCAGCAGGCCCACGTCGTTGCGCAGGGCGAGCAGCCGCTCGAAGAGCTCGGTCGCCTCCCCGGTGCGCCCGGTCAGCCGCAGGGCGTCCGCCAGCCAGAACGAGCAGGCCAGAAACGCGCCCTCGCCGCCCGGCAGCCCGTCGATCGAGACGCCGTCCGTGCTGTAGCGGCGCACCAGACCACCGCTGCCCAGCTCCTCGCGCACCGCGTCCACCGTGCCGATCACCCGGGGGTCGTCCGGCGGCAGGAAGCCGGTCCGGGCGATCAGGAGCGTCGAGGCGTCCAGTTCCCGGGAGCCGTACGACTGGGTGAAGGTGTTGCGCACCGGGTCGTAGCCCTTCTCGCACACCTCCCGGTGCACGGCGTCCCGCATCGCCCGCCAGCGGTCCGCGTCCCCGGCCAGCGAGGGGTCGTCCTCCAGGCTGCGCACCGCCCGGTCGGCCGCGACCCAGGCCATCACCTTGGAGTGCACGAAGTGGCGCCGCTGCCCGCGGATCTCCCACAGGCCCTCGTCCGGTTCGCGCCAGGTGGACTCCAGGAACCCGAGCAGGCTGAGCTGGAGGCTCCAGGCGTGCGGCTTGTCGTCCAGGCCCGCGTCACGGGCCAGCCGGAGCGAGTCGATGACCTCCCCGTACACGTCCAGCTGGCGCTGGCGCACCGCCGCGTTGCCGATCCGGACCGGGGCGGAGTTCTCGTAACCGCGCAGCCACGGCAGCTCGGACTCGGGGAGTCTGCGCTCGCCGGCCAGCCCGTACATGATCTGGAGGTCGGCCGGGTCCCCGGCGACCGCGCGCAGCAGCCAGTCCCGCCAGGCGGCGGCCTCCTCCACATAGCCGGCCGAGATCAGCGCGCCGAGGGTGAGCGTGGAGTCCCGCAGCCAGCAGAAGCGGTAGTCCCAGTTCCGTACGCCGCCGATCTCCTCCGGGAGCGAGGTGGTCGGGGCCGCCACGATGCCGCCGGTCGGGCCGAAGGTCAGCGCCTTGAGAGTGATCAGTGAGCGGATCACGGCGTCCCGGTACGGCCCCTGGTACTCGCAGCGGGCGGACCACTCGGCCCAGTCGGTCAGGGCGTTCTCCAGCGCCTCGTAGGGGTCGACGCGCTTGGGCCGGGGCGAGTGCGAGGGATGCCAGGTCAGAACGAAGGCCACCTTGTCGCCCTCGGAGACCGTGAAGGACGAACAGGTGGAGAACTGCTGGCCCCACGTCTTGACCGGCGGTTCGCTGCGCAGCCAGGCGGAGTCCGGTCCGGCGACGGCGACCCGGTGGCCGTCCGAGCGGCGCATCCACGGCACGATGGACCCGAAGTCGAAGCGCAGCCGGATCACCGACGACATCTCGACGGTGCCGCTGACCCCCTCGACGATCCGCATCACGTCCGGCTCCTTGTCGCGCTGCGGCATGAAGTCGATCACCTTGACGGTCCCGGTGCGCGTCTCCCAATACGTCTCCAGGACGAGGGAGTCGCCCGCGTAGCCGCGCCGGGTGCAGGTGTCCGCGCCCTTCGGCGCGATCCGCCAGTGACCGTTGTCCTCGTCGCCGAGCAGGGCGGCGAAGCAGGCGCCCGAGTCGAAGCGGGGCAGGCACAACCAGTCGACAGAACCGTTTTTGCCGACCAGGGCCGCGGTCTGGAGATCGCCGATGAGGGCGTAGTCCTCGATGCGTGGGGTCACGTTCAGGCGTCTTCCCGAACCCGGCCACCGTTAAGCAGGCTGTGTGCCAGGAGAGGCGGGAGTCACCCGTGGGCGGGCTCGGGCTCCGGCGTCGCGTCCTCGGCGGCGGCCGCCTCAGCGGCGGCGATCCGGTCGCGCTTCTCGCGCCGGGCCAGGACCACGAAGCCCACAGGCACCCCGGCGGCGAACAGCCACCACTGCAC
This sequence comes from Streptomyces sp. SAS_281, assembly GCF_052542855.1. Lineage (NCBI taxonomy): Bacteria > Bacillati > Actinomycetota > Actinomycetes > Kitasatosporales > Streptomycetaceae > Streptomyces > Streptomyces sp. SAS_281. The sequence continues at coordinate 37,006 of NZ_JBMNDO010000072.1, read as the reverse complement.
GGCGTACGCCATGTGCGGGCCGATGGAGCTGTCGTCGGGGGCCTCGATCGGCTCGGGCGAGCCGTTCTTCGGCGCCGGGGCGGTCAGCTCGATGTAGCCGCCGAGCACCGGGCGGTCGAGCAGCCGGGCCTGCTGGGTGCTGCTGATCAGCATCACCTGACGGTCCGGAAGGTCCGAGATGTCCTTGATGCCGCTCGCGCCGGTCGTCTCGTCGGCCTTGAGCCGCCCGGTGACGGTCACCTCGCCCTTCGGGGCGGCCGGTACGTCGGGGAAGGCGTGCTGGTCGTCGGCGGAGGGCACCCAGCCCCGGTTGACCATCACCGTGCCGCCGCCCTTGAGGTCGAACGGGATCAGCACATGGACGCCGATGGAGCCGTCGGTGGCGGTCCTGCGGCGGACGACGACCTCGTGCTTCTCGTCAAAGGTCCCGGTGGCCGTCACGGTGCGCCAGTAGTCCGAGCGCGGAACGGTGTGGCCGGGGGAGGTGAGCGAGGACACGGCGACCGGGGCCGCCTTGAGATTGCGCGAGATCAGGGCGTTCTGCGCGACCTTGTGCTCGTGCCGGTGCAGCTGCCAGAAACCCAGCTCGATCATCGTGGGGATGAGCACGAGCGAGAGGAGGGCGAGGATCAGCCACTGCCGGGTCATCAGGAAGCGGTACACCCCACGACGGTACAACCGGCCGCGGGGTGTCTCGCGCACGGGGTGGCCGAAGGGGTGGCCGCCCCCTGTCCTCAGACGCGGTCCACGATGCCCACCTTCCCCTCCGCGCGGGCGCAGTGCCCGCCGCAGAACCAGTGCCCGTCGACCTCGACCCCCTGGCCGATGACCTGGACCCGGCAGTGCTCGCAGATGGGCGCCATGCGGTGGATGGCGCAGGCGAAGCAGTCGAAGACGTGCACCGCGCCCTGCGCGTGCACCTCGAAGGACATCCCGTAGTCGTTTCCGCAGACCTCACAACGTGCCATGCGCCACAGGGTGGGACGCGGAAGCGGCGACGGGCGGCCGGCGGACGGCGAGTCGCCCCCGGTTCACTCCGATGACGGCGTGGGCGCCGGCACCTTCGCGACGGCCGGGGCGACGTCGCGCAGGAGGTGCGTGAAGGCGCTCTCGTCGAGGACCGGGGTGCCGTACGCCTTCGCCTTCACCGTCTTCGACGTCGCCGAGTCCGGGTCGTTGGTGACGAGCAGGCTGGTCAGCCGGGAGACGCTGGTCGCCACGTGCAGCCCGGCCTCCACCGCGCGGTCCTCCAGCAGTTCGCGATCGATCGAGGTGTCCCCGGAGAACGCCACCCGCATGCCCTGCATGAGCGGTTTGTCCTTCTCGTACCGTCCCGGATTCGGGTACGGGCAGGCCGGTCGCTTCCGCGAGGCGCGCCAGGAGGTGTGTCCCCCGTACGAGGGAGAGGAGCCGGACCGCGGGGTCACCGGCGAGTGCGACCACTCGGTCAGCGGCCGGCACTCCAGCAGCGGCAGCCGCACCCCGTCACGCGCCGCCGCGTGCAGGCTCGGACGGAACGCCTCCGCCAGCACCCGCGCGTCGTCCAGCGCGTGGTGCGCGTGCTGCTGGACCACGCCGAAGTGCTCCGCGAGGGACGCCAGCTTGTGGTTGGCGAGCGGCAGCCGGAGCTCCTTGGCCAGCGCGATGGTGCACAGCCGCTGCCGGACCGGCGCGGTGACCGAGGCGCGCGCGTACTCCCGCGCCAGCATCGACCAGTCGAACGCGGCGTTGTGAGCGACGAGCACCCGGTCCGCGAGCCGTTCGGACAGCTCGGCGGCGATCTCCGGGAAGAGCGGCGCCCCTTCCAGCACGTCGCTCGTCAGCCCGTGGATCCAGACCGGACCCGGGTCGCGCTCCGGATTGACCAGCGTGTACCAGTGGTCCTCGACGTCGCCCCGCGCGTCCAGGCGGTAGACGGCAGCGGACACTATCCGGTCGTCCCGGGCGAGCCCGGTGGTCTCCACGTCGACGACCGCGTACCCCTGCGGGTAGGCGGCCGGCCATGGTGCTGCGGTCTGCGGGTCGTCGAGCATGGTCACAGAGAATACGGGCCGACTCGGACAGTCCCCTATTCGGTGCGCGTCCGTGCCCCGGGGCGCCGCGAGGTGAGACCATCCCGGGATGACGCGAGCGCCGGAGCACGACGAACCTCACGCTGCCGGACTGGGCACCCGGCTCAACTGGCTGCGGGCCGCCGTGCTCGGGGCGAATGACGGTGTGGTGTCCACCGCCGGGCTCGTCGTCGTTGTTGCCGGCGCCACCGACGACCGGGGCGCCCTCCTGACGGCCGGGCTGGCCGGACTGCTCGCCGGGTCGCTGTCGATGGCGGCCGGGGAGTACGTCTCGGTGTCCACCCAGCGCGACTCGGAGAAGGCCGCCCTGGCCACCGAGAAGCGGGAGCTCCAGGAGACCCCGGAGGCGGAACTCGCCGAGCTGACCGGCCTCTTGGAGGGCAAGGGGCTGAGCCGCGAGGTCGCCCGGGAGGCCGCCGTCCAGCTCACCGAACGCGATGCGCTGCGCGCCCACGCGGAGGTGGAACTGGGCATCGACCCGGACGACCTCACCAACCCCTGGCACGCGGCGGGCGCCAGCTTCCTCGCGTTCACCGTGGGCGCGCTGCTGCCGTTGCTCGCGATCGTGCTGCCCCCGGCCACCGCCCGGGTCCCGGTGACCGTGCTCGCCGTCCTCGCGGTGCTGGCCGTGACGGGCTGGTGGAGCGCCCGCCTGGGCGAGGCGGCGGCGGGCCCGGCGGTGCTGCGGAACATGGGCGGGGGAGCGGTGGCCATGGCGGTGACGTATGCGGCGGGGCATTTGCTGGGGGCGGCGGGGGTTTAGGGGGTGGCGCACAGCAGGGCGCACATCAGCGGGTTGGTGGCCAACCGGCCCACGGCGGCCAGGCGCTCGTGCCCGGGCACATCGGCGTACGCGTCCGCCAGCCGCCCGCCCAGCACCTTCGCCAGCCGGTCCGGCTTCGCGGGGCGGGGGAGCGGGGGCACCGGGTCGGGAACGAGACCGGCGCCGGGCTTGGGCGCCAGCAGTGACCTGGTCACCGCGCCGATCACCGTCGTCGCCAGCCTCAGCAACGCAACTTCCAGTCCCTGCACGGTAGTTCCTCCCCCAAGCCACACCGGTGCATCGATCGTACGACGCCCGTCCCTGTCGGAAGGTGCCAAAGAGTGCTGACAGCCGGTCTCACATACTTGTTGGTAACAACATCTGGCCCCCGGCCGACCCCGGCCCTACCGTGCAGGCATGCCGACGAACCTGCCCGATGTAGTGCTCTGGTCCATACCGGCCTTCGTCCTGCTCACCGTCCTGGAGATGGCGCTGCACCACTTCCATCCCGACGAGGACGCCGCCGGCTACGAGGCGAAGGACGCCGCCACCAGCATCACCATGGGGCTGGGCAGCCTGGTCTTCGACCTGCTGTGGAAAGTGCCCATCGTCGCCGTCTACACCGCGGTGTACGAGCTGACACCGCTCCGCGTCCCGGTCCTGTGGTGGACGGTCCTGCTGATGCTGCTCGCCCAGGACTTCTTCTACTACTGGTCCCATCGGGGCCACCACGTCATCCGCATCCTGTGGGCCTGCCACGTGGTCCACCACTCCAGCGAGAAGTTCAACCTCTCCACCGCGCTGCGCCAGCCCTGGACCTCGCTGACCTCCTGGCCGTTCTATCTGCCGCTCATCGCCTGCGGGGTGCACCCGGCGGCGCTCGCGTTCTGCTCCTCGGCCAATCTCGTCTACCAGTTCTGGGTGCACACCGAGCGGATCGACAAGCTGCCCCGGCCCTTCGAGTACGTGCTCAACACGCCCTCCCACCACCGGGTGCACCACGCCTCGCAGGGCGGCTACCTCGACCGCAACTTCGGCGGCATCCTCATCGTGTGGGACCGCTGGTTCGGCTCGTTCGCCCGGGAGACGGAGCGGCCGGTCTACGGGCTCACCAAGAACATCCGCACGTACAACCCGCTGCGCGTCGCCACCCACGAGTACGCCGCCATCGCCCGGGACGTGCGCGCGGCGAGCGGCTGGGGCGAGCGGGCCGGGCGGATCTTCCGCGGCCCGGGCTGGCAGCCGGCCGGAGCCGCGCCCCGTACCGCGGCCGCCCCCGTCGCCGCCCCGGAGGGCACCGCATGAGCGGGCGGTACGCGCGGCCCCTGCTCGTCGCCTTCCTCGTCGCGTGCGCCGTCGACCTCGCCGGCGTACTCACCGGCCCCGACTGGCTCCACCTCGGCGCCAAACCGCTCCTGATGCCGCTGCTCGCCGGATACGCCCTCGCCCGGCGCGCGCCCCGGCTGCTGATCGCGGCGCTGCTGTGCGGCTGGGCGGGCGATGTGCTCCTGCTGGCCGACTCCGACCTCGCCTTCCTCGTCGGGATGGCGGGGTTCGCCGCCGGGCACGTCTGCTACCTGGTGCTGTTCGGCCGGGCGCGCGGGGCGCTGCTCCCGGCGCTCGCGTACGCCGCGGTACTCACCGTGTTCCTCGTGCTGCTCTGGGACGGGCTGCCGGCCGGGCTGCGTGTCCCGATGGCCGGCTACAGCCTCCTGCTGACCGCCATGGCGTACCGCTCCGGCGTCCTCGGCCGGTACGCGGCGACCGGCGGGGCCCTCTTCCTGCTCTCCGACGCGCTCATCGCCACCGGCATCGCGGACCGGCCGCAGCTCCCCGCCTCCGGCTTCTGGGTGATGCTCACCTATGTCGCCGCGCAGCTCCTGCTCACGCTGGGGGCAGTGGGCCCGGCCCGGGAGGAAGCCGGCCCGGGGGCGTACCGTGAAAGGAGTATCAGCATCTGAGATCAGCGAGGACCCCCACGCATGCGCGCCACCGTTATCCACGCCCCCCACGACATCCGCGTGGAGGAGGTGCCCGACCCGGTGATCCAGCAGCCCACGGACGTGGTGCTGAGGGTCCTGCGGGCCTGCATCTGCGGCAGTGACCTGTGGGCCTACCGGGGTGAGTCCGCCCGGCAGCCCGGCCAGCGCATCGGCCACGAGTTCCTCGGGATCGTCGAGGAGGCCGGGGCCGGGGTGCGCGGCTTCGCCGTCGGGGACCTGGTCGTCGCGCCGTTCGTCTGGTCCGACGGAACCTGTGCCTACTGCGCCGAGGGCCTGACCACCTCCTGCCCGCAGGGCGGCTTCTGGGGCTCGGCGGGCTCCGACGGCGGGCAGGGCGAGGCCGTCCGCGTCCCGCACGCCGACGGCACCCTGGTCGCCCTGCCCCCCGCCGCGGCCTCCGACGACCGGCTGCTCACCGCGCTGCTGGCCCTCTCCGACGTGCTCGGCACCGGCCACCACGCGGCGGTCGGAGCGGGCGTACGGGCCGGCGCGACCGTCGCCGTCGTCGGGGACGGGGCGGTCGGGCTGTGCGGTGTGATGGCCGCCAAGCGGCTCGGCGCGGAGCGGATCATCGCGCTCGGCCGGCACACGGCGCGCACGGACATCGCCCGGGACTTCGGCGCCACCGACGTCGTCGCGGAGCGCGGCGAAGCGGCGGTCGCGGCCGTACGGGAGCTGCTCGGCGGCGAGGGCGCGCACTGCGTGATCGAGGCCGTGGGCACCGAGCAGTCGATGCGCACCGCCGTCGGCATCACCCGGGACGGCGGGGCGATCGGCTACGTCGGCGTCCCGCACGGCAGCGGCACCGGGCTCGACCTCGGCGACATGTTCAACCGGAACATCGCCCTGCGCGGCGGCGTCGCCCCCGTGCGCACGTACATCCCGGAGCTGCTGCCCGACGTGCTGGACGGCACCATCGACCCCTCGCCCGTCTTCGACCTGTCCGTCGGGCTCGACGACGTGCCGGCCGGCTACAAGGCGATGGACGGGCGCACGGCGCTCAAGGTCCTCATCACACCCTGAATCGCGCCGTGATCCGGCGGTCCGGGGGCCGTAACGCACCGGCCCCCGGACCGCGGAGTCACCAGCGCACGGCGTCCAGGGCGTCCACCACTCCGGCCCCGTAGAAGCCGTTGCGGTTCTTGCCGCCCTCGCAGACCGCGTCGGCCGTGCCGTCGCCGTTGATGTCGTACGGGTCGTCGCACGCCTTCGCGTCCGCCTCCAGCGTCAGCAGCGCCTTGACCGCGGCGGGCGTCGCGTACGGGTGCTTGGACTTGATCAGGGCCACGACGCCGGCGACGTGCGGGGACGCCATCGACGTACCGGCCTTGTAGCCGTACTTGCCGCCCGGCAGCGTCGAGAGGATCAGACCGCTCGTCGCCGGGGGCTCGGGCGTCTGGTAGACGGTCGAGTCCCCGCCGGGCGCGGCCACGTCGATGACCCCGTTCCCGTAGTTCGAGTACGACGCCTTCAGGCCCTTCGCGCCCGTCGCCGAGACCGTGACGACGCCCGGGAGCATCGTCGGGATGTCCAGGCACTGGCGCGGGTCGACGGTCCGGCCGCCCGGGGTGGTGTCGTTCGGGCTGGTGGTGTCCTCGATGGAGTCCGCCGCCAGGTCCTCGGCGGAGTTCCCGGCGGCCGCGACGTTGACCGCGCCCTTCAGTTCGGCGTACCGGGTGGCCCGGTACACGGCCTCGACCAGGGCGCCCTGGTCCGGGTCGTTCTTGCAGTTGTACATCCACGGGTCGGTGTAATAGCTGTTGTTGGTGACGTCGACCCCGTGGTCGGCGGCCCAGACGAAGCCGCAGACGACGGACTCGGTGTAGAAGAAGCCGTCCGGGTTGGCGACCTTGATGCCGGACACCTTCACGCCCGGCGCCACACCCGTCACGCCGATGCCGTTCTTGGCCGCCGCGATGGTGCCGGCGACGTGGGTGCCGTGGTCGCTCTCGCCGGGGTTCGGCCGCCAGGCGCCCTCCGTGGTGTCCGGGGCGCCCGACACGCAGTTCGCGGAGGCCGCGCGGTCGAAGTTGGGCGCGAGGTCCGGATGGGTGTCGTCCACCCCGGTGTCGATGACCGCGACCGTCACCCGGGAACTGCCCAGCGACGTCTGGTGGGCCTTGTCCGCCTTGATGGCCGGCAGGTCCCACTGCAACGGCTCCATCGGGTCCTGGTCCGCCGTCGCCTCCGCCGCCGCGGCCTTCTCCTGCGCGGCCGTCAGGGGCTGCTCGACCCCGATGTCCTTGGTGGCCTGGGGCACGATCGGGTTGGTGCGCGTGGCGCCCGCGGACTGGACGCCCCTGACCTTGCGGACCGTCTTCGCGAAGTCCGGGTTCTTCGAGTGGACGACGATGACGCCGATCCGGTCGTAGGCGATCACCACCGTGCCGCCGGCCCGTTCTATCGCCTTGCGCACCTGCTTGACGGTCCCGCGACCGCCCTGGGTGTTGACCACGTACGACAGTTCCGGTCCGTCCGCGGGCACCGCCGCGGCGGGGGCACCGTGCCCCGCCGGCGTGGCGGAGGCCACCCCCGCCGGCAGGAAGCCGAGCGAGGCGGTGAGGGCCAATCCGACGGGCAGCGTGAGTGCGCGCGTCCGTCCGGATACCAGATGAGCCATGGGGTCTCCACTTCATCCGTGTCAGCCGACCGGGCACACGGCGCGCCCGGTCGCGTACATGACCAGTGAAGCTAGCGCCGATCATCCCGGCACATCAATCGATTCGCACGAACACGTGCTCATCGGACCGCCCGAAGGGGTGACGGGGAGAAGGGGGGAACCCAAGTGAACCGCTTCGCCGCGGGCTGCGTGCCGTTGTCAGGGGAAGCGCACCACCCTCCCCGAGAACGAGGTCCCCCGTGCAACCGACCGTCCCCACCACCGCACCCGCGTCGCGAGGAGAATCCGTGGCTACCGATGCACCGCCGCCCGAGGGCAATACGGAGAAGAGCCCTGCCCAGCCCACGACCGAGGCGTTCCTCGCGGAGCAAGCCGGCCCGGAGTTCGGCGAACTGCGCCGCTCCCACCGCTCATTCGCCTTCCCGCTGACCGTCGCCTTCGTCCTCTGGTACCTGCTGTACGTGCTGCTCTCCAACTACGCGGGCGGCTTCATGGGCACCAAGGTCTTCAGCAACATCAACGTGGCCTTCGTCTTCGGCCTCGCCCAGTTCGTCACCACCTTCCTCATCGCCTGGTTCTACTCGCGCCACGCCAACGCGAAGCTGGACCCGAAGGCCGAGGCCATCAAGAGCCGCATGGAGGCCGACGCATGAGCGCCGCGTACCACTCCCACACCGCCGTGACCCTCGCCGCCTCGTCCACCAGCGAGCACCGGCCGCTCATCATCACGCTGTTCGCGGTCTTCGTCGCCGCCACCCTCGGCATCACCGTCTGGGCCGGCCGCCAGACCCGCAGCGCCTCCGACTTCTACGCGGGCGGGCGCCAGTTCACCGCCTTCCAGAACGGACTCGCGGTCTCCGGCGACTACATGTCCGCCGCGTCCTTCCTCGGCATCGCGGGCGCCATCGCCCTCTTCGGCTACGACGGCTTCCTCTACTCCATCGGCTTCCTCGTCGCCTGGCTGGTGGCGCTCCTGCTCGTCGCCGAACCCCTGCGCAACTCGGGCCGTTACACCATGGGCGACGTACTCGCCTACCGGATGCGGCAGCGCCCGGTGCGCACCGCGGCGGGCGTCTCCACCATCATCGTGTCGATCTTCTACCTGCTGGCACAGATGGCGGGCGCCGGAGCACTGGTCACCCTGCTCCTCGGCATCAGCAGCGACGGCGGAAAGATCCTCATCGTTGCGCTGGTCGGCGTACTGATGATCGTCTACGTCACCATCGGCGGGATGAAGGGCACCACCTGGGTCCAGATGGTCAAGGCCGTCCTGCTCATCGCCGGTGCCCTCCTGATGACCCTCATGGTGCTGTGGAAGTTCGACTTCAACGTCTCCGACCTGCTGGGCACCGCCGCCGAGAAGAGCGGCCACGGCTCCGCGTTCCTGGAGCCCGGACTGAAGTACGGAGCCACCGGCACCTCGAAGCTGGACTTCCTCTCCCTCGGCCTGGCCCTGGTCCTCGGCACCGCGGGGCTGCCGCACATCCTGATCCGCTTCTACACGGTGCCCACCGCCAAGGCCGCCCGTAAGTCCGTCAACTGGGCCATCGGCATCATCGGCGCCTTCTACCTGATGACCATCGCCCTGGGCTTCGGCGCCGCCGCGCTGATCGGCCCGAAGAACATCAAGGCGCCGGGCAACACCGCCGCCCCGCAGCTCGCCGAATACCTCGGCGGGACCGGCACCACCGGCGGAGCGGTCATGCTCGCCGTCATCTCCGCCGTCGCCTTCGCCACCATCCTCGCCGTCGTCGCCGGACTGACCCTCGCCTCCTCGTCCTCCTTCGCGCACGACATCTACGCCAACGTCATCCGCAAGGGGCAGGCCACCGAGAAGGAGGAGATGAAGGCCGCCCGCTGGTCCACGGTCTTCATCGGCGCCGCCGCGATCGTCCTCGGCGTCTTCGCCCGCGACATGAACGTCGCCGGTCTCGTCGCCCTCGCCTTCGCCGTCGCCGCCTCCGCCAACCTGCCGACGATCCTCTACAGCCTCTTCTGGAAGCGCTTCACCACCCAGGGCGCGCTCTGGTCGATCTACGGCGGCCTGGCCTCCTCCGTGATCCTGGTGCTGTTCTCGCCGGTCGTCTCCGGCAACGCGAAGAGCTCGATGTTCAAGGGCGTCGACTTCGCCTGGTTCCCGCTGGAGAACCCCGGCCTGATCTCCATCCCGCTCGGCTTCCTGCTCGGCTGGATCGGCTCACTCCTGTCCAAGGAGGAGCCGGACAAGGGCAAGTACGCCGAACTGGAGGTCAAGTCCCTCACCGGCATCGGAGCCCACTGACCACGCCCGTACGAGGCCGCGTCGTAGGGTCCTACGACGCGGCCTCGCCGCGCCTCGTGCAAACGGGCCCCCTCCGCCCCCACCGGTCTCGCGTAGGCTCGAAAGAGTCAGATACCGCGACCGGGAAGTCACCGGGGGAGGGGGCCACCGTGCTCATCGACACCTATGGCCGGGTCGCCACCGACCTGCGCGTCTCGCTCACCGACCGGTGCAACCTGCGCTGCACGTACTGCATGCCCGAGGAGGGTCTGCAGTGGCTGGCCAAGCCCGATCTCCTCAGCGACGACGAGATCGTCCGGCTCGTCCGCATCGCCGTCACCACGCTCGGCGTCACCGAGGTCCGCTTCACCGGCGGCGAACCGCTGCTGCGCCCCGGCCTCGTCTCCATCGTCCAGCGCTGCGCCGGGCTGGAGCCCCGCCCGAGGATGTCCCTCACCACCAACGGCATCGGGCTGAAGCGGACCGCCGCCGCACTGAAGGACGCCGGCCTCGACCGGGTCAACGTCTCGCTCGACACCCTGCGGCCCGAGGTGTTCAAGACCCTCACCCGCCGCGACCGCCACCACGACGTGCTGGCCGGCCTGGAAGCCGCCCGCGACGCCGGGCTCACCCCCGTCAAGGTCAACACCGTCCTGATGCCGGGGCTCAACGACGACGAGGCCCCCGACCTGCTCGCCTGGGCCGTCGAGAACGGTTACGAACTCCGCTTCATCGAGCAGATGCCGCTGGACGCCCAGCACGGCTGGAAGCGCGACGGCATGATCACCGCGGGCGACATCCTCGCCTCCCTGCGCACCCGCTTCGACCTCACCCCCGAGGACGACGGCGAGCGCGGCTCCGCCCCCGCCGAGCGCTGGACCGTCGACGGCGGACCGCACCGGGTCGGCGTCATCGCCTCCGTCACCCGCCCCTTCTGCCGGGCCTGCGACCGCACCCGGCTCACCGCCGACGGACAGGTCCGCACCTGCCTGTTCGCCCGCGAGGAGACCGACCTGCGCGCGGCGCTGCGCTCGGAGGCGCCCGACGAGGAGATCGCCCGCGTCTGGAAGCAGGCGATGTGGGGCAAGAAGGCCGGATCCGGCCTTGACGACCCGAGCTTCCTCCAGCCCGACCGCCCGATGTCCGCGATCGGCGGCTGACCCCGTCCCGTCACGGGGACGCGGGGCGGGACTCCCACTCCGCCAGCTTCACCACGTCCTTGAGGAAGCCCCGCACCCCGAGGAACGAGGACAGGTGCTCCCGGTGCTCCTCGCAGGCCAGCCACGTCTTGCGGCGCTCCGGCGTGTGCAGCTTCGGGTTGTTCCAGGCCAGCACCCAGACGGCGTCGGCCCGGCAGCCCTTGGCCGAACACACGGGGGCGGGATTCTCGGCGGATTCCGGGGAGTTCACGGACTCAACCCTAGAGGGTGCCGGACGCGCGCCCGGACGCGGGAATGGCGACGCCGGGCAGCCACGGGGGGAGCTGCCCGGCGTCGGTCCGTCGCTCCGACGGGGGATGCGGAGCGCTTTCAAAGTATGTCACGCACACCCTGCCGCAGTGCACCGGAACTTCATGATTGATCTGAGCTTTTCTTGAGCTTCACCCCGTCCTGGGCTCAGTCGTGCTCCGCCGCATCCGAAGACCGGAAACCGCGTCCGGACTGCGGTGAGGGCGCCGCCGCACCCGCTTCGAGAGCCGGATACGACTGGGGCGGCAGCACGAACGTGGACGGCAGCGCGGGGCTGGTCTCGCGGCCCGCGTTGGCGATGACGACGGCCACGTACGGCAGCAGCACCCCGAGGCCGAGCGCCACGAACGCGATGTGCCGTTCCACGTTCCACAGGACCGCGGCGGCCACCACCGACACCGTGCGCACGCTCATCGAGATCACATAGCGGCGCTGTCTGCCCCGCACGTCCTCGGCGAGCCCCTGCCGGGCCCCCGTGATCCGGAAGACCTCCGCATCACCCTGTTTGCGCACCACGTCCCCACCAACCTTCCCCGGACCCGGACCGGCCGCTCCTACGCTACGCCCGGCATCCGGCGCCCACGAGACCGGGGCACGCCGTATGCGTACATTCCGCCCCCGCCCGCACGGACCCGCCCGACGTGCGGCGGGCCGCCGCAGCGCCGAGACTGGGCGGGACATGCGCGACACGGCGTCGCTCAAGGAGGCAGCATGGGCTGGTTGTGGGCAATCATCGTGGGCCTGGTGCTCGGACTGATCGCCAAGGCGATCCTGCCGGGCAAGCAGCAGATCCCCCTCTGGCTGACGGTCATCTTCGGCATGATCGGCAGCGTCCTCGGAAATGCTGTCGCCACCTGGATCGGGGTCAACGACACCAAGGGCATCGACTGGACGCGCCATGTGCTCCAGCTCATCGGCGCGGTGGTGGTGGTCGGTGTCGGCGACATGCTGTACGCCTCGCTCCGGGGCAACAGACAGCGCACCTGAATCCGCCGGAAACAACGGCAGAGGGCGGGCACGCACCACGCGCGCCCGGCCTCTGCCATGCGGTACGGATACGGCTCAGCCGGCCGTGACCTCGATCGCCGCCAGGTTCTTCTTGCCCCGGCGCAGTACCAGCCAGCGCCCGTGCAGCAACTCCTCGCGGGCCGGGGCCGCCTCGCCGTCGACGGCCTTGACGTTGTTCACGTACGCGCCGCCCTCCTTGACCGTGCGCCGCGCCCCCGACTTGCTCGGCGCCAGACCGGTCTCCACCAGGAGGTCCACCAGCGGGCCAAGCTCGGTGACCCGGGCGTGCGGCACCTCGGACAGGGCGGCGCTCAGCGTCGCCTCGTCCAGCTCACCGAGCTCACCCTGGCCGAACAGGGCCTTCGACGCGGCGACGACCGCGGCGCACTGGTCCGCCCCGTGCACCAGCGTCGTCAGCTCCTCGGCCAGCGCGCGCTGCGCCGTCCGCGCCTGCGGGCGCTCCTCCGTGACCTTCTCCAGCTCCTCCAGCTCGGCCGGGGTCCGGAAGCTGAGGATGCGCATGTAGCGCGAGATGTCCCGGTCGTCCACGTTCAGCCAGAACTGGTAGAACGCGTACGGCGTCGTCATCCCGGCGTCGAGCCAGACGGCCCCGCCCTCCGACTTGCCGAACTTGGTGCCGTCCGCCTTCGTCATCAGCGGCGTCGCCAGCGCGTGCACCTCGGCGCCCGGCTCCAGGCGGTGGATCAGGTCCAGACCGGCCGTGAGGTTGCCCCACTGGTCGCTGCCGCCCTGCTGGAGGGTGCAGCCGTAGCGGCGGTACAGCTCCAGGAAGTCCATACTCTGGAGCAGCTGGTAGCTGAACTCGGTGTAGCTGATGCCCTCGTCGGACTCCAGCCGGCGGGCGATGGACTCCTTGGTCAGCATCTTGTTGACCCGGAAGTGCTTGCCGATGTCCCGCAGGAACTCGATCGCGGACATCCCCGCGGTCCAGTCCAGGTTGTTCACCATGACCGCGGCGTTCTCGCCCTCGAAGGACAGGAACGGCTCGATCTGCGCCCGCAGCCGGGTCACCCACTGGGCGACGGTCTCCGGGTCGTTCAGCGTGCGCTCGGCGGTCGGCCGGGGGTCACCGATCTGGCCGGTGGCCCCGCCCACCAGGGCGAGCGGCCGCAGCCCGGCCTGCTGGAGCCGGCGCATGGTGAGCACCTGCACCAGGTGGCCGACGTGCAGGCTGGCCGCGGTGGGGTCGTAGCCGCAATAGAACGTGACGGGACCGTCCGCGAGAGCCTTGCGCAATGCGTCCTCGTCGGTGGACTGGGCGAACAGCCCGCGCCACTTCAGCTCGTCGACGATGTCCGTCACGGTTCCAGTGCTCCTTAAGCGATACGTTTGACGGTTCAGTCTAGGCGGGTCAGACGCCCCGGCTGACCGAGCTCATGTTGAAGTCCGGGACGCGCAGCGCGGGCATCGCGGCCCGGGTGAACCAGTCGCCCCACTCGCGCGGCAGCGTCTTCTCGGTGCGGCCCGCCTCGGTGGCCCGGGACAGCAGGTCGACGGGGGACTCGTTGAACCGGAAGTTGTTCACCTCGCCCACCACCTCGCCGTCCTCCACCAGGTAGACCCCGTCCCGGGTCAGCCCGGTCAGCAGCAGCGTGGCCGGGTCCACCTCGCGGATGTACCAGAGGCAGGTCAGCAGCAGCGCGCGGCCGGTCGTGGCGGCGGCCATCTCCTCCAGCGACCTCTCGCCCCCGCCCTCCAGGATGAGGTTGTCGACCGCGGGGGCGAGCGGCTGCTTCGTCAGCGCCGCGGTGTGCCGGGTCGTCGTCAGCCGCTCCAGGCGGCCGCCGGCGATCCAGTCGGTCCGGCCCAGCGGCAGCCCGTTGTCGAAGACCGAGCCGCCGTCCCCGGAGGAGTGCGCGATGACGAAGGGCGCCGACTCCAGGCCCGGCGCGTGCGGGTCGCTGCGCAGGGTCAGCGGCAGCGGGGACAGCGTCTCGCCGAGCCGGGTACCGCCGCCCGGCTTGGAGAACACCGTCCGGCCCTCCGCCGCGTCCCGTGCCGTGGAGGACCAGAGCTGGTAGATCAGCAGGTCCGCCACCGCGGTCGGCGGCAGCAGCGTCTCGTACCGCCCGGCGGGCAGCTCGATCCGGCGCTCCGCCCAGCCGAGCCGCCGCGCGAGCTCCGCGTCCATCACGGCCGGGTCGACGTCCTTGAAGTCCCGCGTGGAGCGGCCCGCCCAGGCGGAACGGGTGCGGTCGGGCGACTTGGCGTTCAGCTCCAGCGTGCCGTTCGGCTGGTCGTGGCGCAGCCGCAGCCCCGTGGAGGTGCCCAGGTAGGTGGAGGTCATCTGGTGGTGGGCGAAGCCGTACAGCTCACGTCCCCCGGCCCGGGCCCGGGCGAAGGCGTCCCCGAGGGCCGGCGCGAACGCGGCGAACACACCGGAGTCCGTCTCGGCCGGCGCGTCCGCGAAGTCGGGCGACGCGGGCACCCCGGTGACCAGCGGCTGGGCGTCCTCGGCCGGTCCCGCGGCGCGCGCGGCGGCCTCGGCGGCCCGGACCAGCGGCTCCAGGTCGTCCGTCGTGACGGCGGCCCGGGAGACCACCCCGGAGGCGGAGCCCTCGGCGCCGTCGACCGTGGCGACGACGGTCAGGGTCCGGCCCCGGGTGACCCCGTTCGTGGTCAGGGTGTTGCCGGCCCAGCGCAGGTTCGCCGACGACTCCTCGTCCGCGATGACCACACAGCCGTCGGCGGTCGACAGCCCGAGCGCCCGCTCGACGATCTCGTACGGCTTGCTGACGCGGCTCATCGCCCGGCCTCCTGCGTCGTATTGAGGATGTTCACGCCCCGGAAGAGGGCCGACGGGCAGCCGTGGGAGACGGCCGCGACCTGGCCCGGCTGGGCCTTGCCGCAGTTGAAGGCGCCGCCCAGCACGTACGTCTGCGGGCCGCCGACCTTCTCCATCGAGCCCCAGAAGTCCGTCGTCGTCGCCTGGTACGCGACATCGCGCAGCTGCCCGGCCAGCCGGCCGTTCTCGATGCGGAAGAACCGCTGTCCGGTGAACTGGAAGTTGTACCGCTGCATGTCGATGGACCACGACCGGTCCCCGACCACGTAGATCCCGCGCTCCACCCCGCCGATCAGGTCCTCCGTGGAGAGCCCGCCCGGGTCCGGCCGCAACGACACGTTCGCCATGCGCTGTACGGGGACATGGCCGGGGGAGTCCGCGTACGCGCAGCCGTTGGACCGGCCCAGGCCGGTGAGCTTCGCGATCCGGCGGTCCGTCTGGTAGCCCACCAGCGTCCCGTCCTTCACCAGGTCCCAGGACTGCGCCTCGACGCCCTCGTCGTCGTAGCCGATCGTCGCGAGCCCGTGCTCGGCGGTGCGGTCACCCGTCACGTTCATCACGGGCGAGCCGTACGCCAGCTTCCCCAGCTGGTCGAACGTGGCGAACGACGTTCCCGCGTAGGCCGCCTCGTAACCCAGCGCCCGGTCCAGCTCCGTGGCGTGGCCGATCGACTCGTGGATCGTCAGCCACAGGTTGGACGGGTCCACGACCAGGTCGTACGTCCCCGCCTCCACACTCGGCGCCCGCATCTTCTCGGCCAGCAGCCCCGGGATGCGCTCCAGCTCCCCGGCCCAGTCCCAGCCGGTCCCGGTCAGGTACTCCCAGCCGCGCCCCACCGGCGGCGCGATGGTGCGCATCGAGTCGAACTCGCCGGTCGCGGAGTCCACCGCCACGGCCGTGAACTCCGGGTGCAGCCGGACCCGCTGCTGCGTGGTCACCGTGCCCGCCGTGTCCGCGTAGAACTTGTTCTCGTGCACGGCCATCAGCGAGGCGTCCACATGCGCCACGCCCTCGGCCGCCAGCAGCCGCGCGCTCCACTCGGCGAGCAGCCCGGCCTTCTCCCCGGCCGGTACGTCGAAGGGGTCGACCTCGTACGCCGAGACCCAGGTGCGCTCCCCGTGCGAGGGCTCGTCCGCCAGCTCCACCCTCTCGCCGGACCCCGCCGCCGCGATCACCTTCGCCGACAGCTTGGCCATCGCGACGGCCTGCGAGGCCACCCGCGCCGCCGCGTCCATCGTCAGGTCGACGCCCGAGGCGAACCCCCAGGCCCCGCCGTGCACGACCCGGACCGCGTAACCGAGGTCGGTGGTGTCGGAGCCCCCGGCGGGCCGGGCGTCCCGCAGCCGCCAGGTGGCACTGCGCACCCGCTCGAACCGGAAGTCGGCGTGCGCCGCCCCGAGCGCCCGCGCCCGGGCGAGCGCCGCGTCGGCGAGGGCCCGTAGCGGAAGCGCCAGGAACGACTGATCTACCTCATGGGGCACGGGGCGGCCTCTCCTTCGCGGTCACATACCCTCGGATCGTTTACGAGGCAGTGAAGCACGGCCCACGCCCCGGCGCGGAGGAATTGTCCCCGGGACGCCTCCGGGTCCCGGACTGTAGGAACCCGACAGTGCCCGGCCAGAGGCGCTGTCAGGGGCCGATTCCCCGCCGCGCGGACGGTACCGATAGGTTTCCGAGGTACCAGACCGCTAACGAAAGGGTGATCCGTTGAGCCGCTCGGTTCTCGTCACCGGAGGAAACCGGGGCATCGGCCTCGCCATCGCCCGCGCTTTCGCCGACAACGGCGACAAGGTCGCGATCACCTATCGTTCCGGCGAGCCGCCCGCCGAGCTCACCGAAGCCGGTGTCCTCGCGGTCCGTTGCGACATCACGGACCCGGAGCAGGTGGAGCAGGGCTACAAGGAGATCGAGGAGAAGCACGGCAACGTGGAGGTGCTGGTCGCCAACGCCGGTATCACCAAGGACCAGTTGCTGATGCGGATGTCCGAGGAGGACTTCACGTCCGTACTCGACACCAACCTCACCGGCACCTTCCGGGTCGTCAAGCGCGCCAACCGCGGCATGCTGCGCGCCAAGAAGGGCCGCGTCGTCCTGATCTCCTCCGTCGTCGGCCTCCTCGGCTCGGCGGGCCAGGCCAACTACGCGGCCTCCAAGGCCGGTCTGGTCGGATTCGCCCGGTCCCTGGCGCGCGAGCTGGGTTCGCGGAACATCACTTTCAACGTCGTCGCGCCCGGCTTCGTCGACACCGACATGACGCAGGTGCTCACCGAGGAGCAGCGCAAGGGCATCGTGGCCCAGGTGCCGCTCGCGCGTTACGCGCAGCCCGAGGAGATCGCCGCCGCGGTGCGCTTCCTCGCCTCCGACGACGCGTCGTACATCACTGGAGCCGTCATCCCCGTTGACGGCGGATTGGGCATGGGTCACTGATCACCATGAGCGGAATTCTCGACGGCAAGCGCATCCTCATCACCGGGGTGCTGATGGAGTCGTCCATCGCGTTCCACGCCGCCAAGGTGGCCCAGGAGCAGGGCGCGGAGGTCATCCTGACCGCCTTCCCGCGTCCCACCCTGACCGAGCGCATCGCCAAGAAGCTCCCCGAGCCCGCCAAGGTCATCGAGCTCGACGTGACCAACCAGGAGCACCTGGACCGCCTCGCCGGCCTGGTCCGCGACGAGCTGGGGTCGCTGGACGGCGTGGTGCACTCCATCGGCTTCGCGCCGCAGGACGCGCTCGGCGGCAACTTCCTCAACACCCCCTTCGAGTCGGTCTCCACGGCGATGCACGTCTCGGCGTTCTCGCTGAAGTCGCTCGCCATGGCCTGCAAGCCGCTGATGAGTGAGGGTGGCTCGATCGTCGGCCTCACCTTCGACGCGCAGTTCGCCTGGCCGCAGTACGACTGGATGGGCCCGGCCAAGGCCGCCCTGGAGGCCACCTCCCGCTACCTGGCCCGCGACCTGGGCCCGGACGGCATCCGCTGCAACCTGATCTCGGCCGGGCCGCTCGGCTCCATGGCCGCGAAGTCCATCCCGGGCTTCGACGGGCTCGCCGACGTGTGGAACACCCGCGCGCCGCTGGCCTGGGACATGAAGGACCCGGAGCCGGCCGGCCGCGGCATCGTCGCGCTGCTCTCGGACTTCTTCCCGAGGACCACCGGCGAGATCATCCACGTCGACAGCGGCGTGCACATGATGGGCGCCTGACCCCCCCCGGTCCCGTACGTTCCGACCGCGCACCGTCCCCGGCGTCCTCCGGAGGCGGTGCGCGGTCGTTTCTCCCGCCGCGTACGCCCTTGCCGCGCTCAGGTCGAAAAGCCGGACGATCCACCGCAGAATGTGGAGGAACCGGACTTCCGGTCAGGCGTGGGGAGGAGATCGCTGTGCGTCGCACACCTCACCGAACCCGGTCCCTGCTGGCCTCCGGCGCGGTCGTCGCCGCGCTGCTCCTCCCGGCCGGCCTGTACGCCGCCGGGCACGTCGGAGCCGCCGGCGCGGCCGCACCTCCCGCGCCCAGCCCCGAACCAGCCGGCTCCGAGTGCCGTACATCCGTCGAGGGTTCCCGGGTCGTCGCCTACTGCCACAACCCGTACCCCTCGGCCGACCGCGTCCAGCTGCACACCGAGTGCGCCCGCTGGTGGGACGTGGACGCGGACGCCGAGCCGGTCACCGTCGGGCCGGGGCGCACGGTGCGCCTGGCCGACCGCTGCTGGAAGGAAGTCGCCTCCGCCTGGGTCACCCACAGTGCGGCGCCCAAAGCCTAGAGGCCAGGTCTAGACCCGGTCCGCCAGGCAGGTCAGCGCATGGCTCGCGGCCTCCGTCGCCGCCGTCTCCGCGTCGCCGGCCCGGATCGCCTCGACCAGGCGGCTGTGGTCCATGTGGTTCTCCGGCCGCAGCTCCTGGCCGACATCGCCGCGCAGGTAGTCCCGCAGCAGGTCGCCCAGGTCCGCGTAGAGCCCCGTCAGCACGTCGTTGTGGGAAGCGGCCACCACGGCCAGGTGCAGCGTCGCGTCGGCGGCCACGAACGCCTCGGCGTCACCGGCCGCCCAGGTCTCCTCGCGCCGCCGCATCAGCGCGTCCAGCTGCTTCAGGTCCCGGTCGGTGCGCCGGACCGCGGCAAGGCGCGCCGCCGAGGACTCCAGGGTCGACCGGAGCTCCGCGATGTGGCGCGGGTCCGCCGCGGCGAACCGGCGGTGCATCACCCCGGCCAGCTCGCTGGTGGCGACCACATAGGTGCCCGAGCCCTGCCGGATGTCCAGCAGCCCGTTGTGCGCGAGCGCCCGGACCGCCTCCCGGACCGTGTTGCGGGCCACCCCCAGCTGCTCGACCAGCTCGGGTTCGGTCGGAATGCGGGAGCCCACCGGCCACTCGCCCGTGGTGATCTGGTTCCTCAGCTGGGCAATCACCTGGTCGGCGAGAGCCGAACGCCTCGGGGACGTCAGCGCCATGGTGCTCCTCGGTCGCAACTGCTCATGGGTCCGATCCTCTCAGGGTCCGGTGGGCGGACGGAATGGACAACCAATCATCCCATGATTCTATGATGGCCTCATGCGTGACGAAGAGACGACTCCCCAGACCGCGACCGGGACCCTGAGCCCCGGCGCCCCGGCAGCCACCCGCGCCGACGCCGCCGCACCGCGGTCCGGCCCCGCGCCGTGGGCGCTGCGCCTGGTCGCCATCGGGCTCGTCCTCACCGCGCTCAACCTCCGCCCCGCCATCACCAGCCTCGGCGCCCTCCTCGAAGAGGTCCGGGACGGGCTGCACATGAGCGGCAGCGTCGCCGGGATCCTCACCTCGGTGCCCCCGCTCTGCTTCGCGGTCTTCGGTGTCATGGCACCGCGCCTCGCCCGCCGCTTCGGCGCCGGTGCGGTGGTGTGCGCGGGCATGGTCGCCATCACGGCGGGCCTGGTGATCCGGCCCCTGGTCGGCGGCACGGCCGGCTTCCTCGCCGCCAGCGCCCTGGCCCTCATGGGCATCGCCGTCAGCAACGTCCTGATGCCGGTGATCGTCAAGCGCTGGTTCCCCGACCGCGTCGGCTCCATGACCGGCCTCTACTCCATGGCCCTGGCCCTCGGCACATCGCTCGCCGCCGCCGTGACCGTGCCCCTCACTGACGCGATGGGCGGCAGCTGGAAGGCCGGCCTCGGCATCTGGGCCGTCCTGGCCGCCGCCGCGATCCTGCCCTGGATCCCGCTTGTACGGGACCGGGCCACCCCGCACGAGCCGTCCGCCGCCGCGCAGCCGCAGGCCCGGGAACTCCGGATCACCCGCAGCCGGACCGCCTGGGCCCTCGCCTGCTTCTTCGGCCTCCAGGCCACCGCCGCGTACATCACCATGGGCTGGATGCCGCAGATCTTCCGGGACGCCGGTGTCTCCGCCGGCACCGCCGGCGTCCTGCTCGCGGTCACCATGGCCATGGGCGTCCCGCTCGCCTTCGTCATCCCGCGCGTCGCCGCCCGGATGCGCACCCAGGGCCCGATCGTCGTCTTCCTCGGCGCCTGCGGCCTGACCGGCTACGCGGGCCTCTACCTGGCCCCCTCCGGCGGCGCCTGGGCCTGGGCGCTGCTGCTGGGCATCTCGAACTGCGCGTTCCCGCTCGCCCTCACGATGATCGGCATGCGGGCCCGCAGCGGCGCCGGAGTGGTCCGGCTGTCCGCGTTCGCCCAGTCCACCGGCTACCTGATCTCGATCCCCGGGCCGCTCCTGGTCGGCGTGCTCTACCAGCACAGCGGCGGCTGGGGGGTGCCGATCGCGCTGATGGCCGCGCTGATGGTGCCGCAGATGGCCATGGGCGTCCTGGCCGGCCGGGACCGGACGATCGAGGACGAATCCTGAGATGCGAGACTGGGTCCATGTCACCTGTGCTCGATCCGAACCCCCAGAACGGTCAGAAGAAGCTGCTCCTCGTCTTCGGGGCCATGCTGCTGATCACGGTCGTCGTCGGCGTCATCGCCGCCATCGCGTCCCCCTGACGCCCCGGCCCCGGCCGGGGTGGTGCTAGCACCCCCATCCCCTAGGGGGCCAGGGTCAGGGTGAAGTGGGTGGGTCACCGGATAGGAGCGGCGCCTCAGCCTCCGTAGGTTCTGAGTACCAGAACCGACCACCCACGGAGGCGGACATGCCGGCCCGTACGCACACCACCCGTCCGGAGCCGAGCGGTGTCGGCGTGCGGCTGCCGTGGTGGGCGGTCGCGCTGCCCGCCGCCGCCTTCGCCGCGCTCCTGCTGCTGGTCGCCGGACCGGGCCAGGCGCAGGCCGCCACCGGCGAATCGGCGGCCGGCCAGTTGCTGCGGCACCTCGTGGAGCTGCTGACCCGCTGACCTCCGCGCCCGGGGGCACGAAGCCTCCAACACCCTGCGCCGGCTGGCGCGTTTCATGCGAAGCTGAAGTGTATGAGCGCCGATACATCTCGCAGGATCGTCCTTCTCAGGCATGCCAAGGCGGAATGGTCGCAGGAGTCCGACCACGAGCGGCCGCTGGCCGAGCGCGGCCGCATGGAGGCCCCCATGGTGGGCCGCAAGCTGACCGATTCCGGGATCGTCTTCGACCTGGCCCTCTGCTCGACCGCCGTCAGAACACGTGAGACGTGGAAACTGGCCGTGCACGAGATGCCCGAGCGCCCGAAGACCGTGTACGAGGAGCGGCTCTACGAGGCATCGCTCGGCGAGCTGATCGCCCTGGTGAACGAGACCCCGGACGACGTCGCCGACCTGCTGGTCATCGGACACAACCCGGGCATGCACGCGCTCGCCGACGCCCTCTCCGGCAGCGGCGAGGGCGACGCGCTCTCCCGGATGGCGCGCGGCGGCTTCCCGACCGCTGCCTTCGCCGTGGTCGGGTTCACCGGCCCCTGGAAGACCGTCGAGCACGGCGTCGGCCGGCTCGCCGAGTACTGGACCCCCAACGACTGACCCGCCCGCCCGTACGGGAAGGGCCCCGGCACACACCATGAGGTGCGAGCCGGGGCCCTTCCCGCGCAGGAGCGGCGCGACCTACTCCACGAGGCCGTCGGCCGCCTCGACCTCCTCGCGGGTGACGCCGAGCAGATAGAGCACGGTGTCCAGGAACGGCACGTTCACCGCCGTGTGCGCGGCCTCGCGGACCACCGGCTTCGCGTTGAACGCGACCCCGAGCCCCGCCGTGTTCAGCATGTCCAGGTCGTTGGCCCCGTCACCGATCGCCACCGTCTGCGCCAGCGGCACCCCCGCCTCGGCGGCGAAGCTCCGCAGCAGCCGGGCCTTGCCCGCCCGGTCCACGATGTCCCCGGTCACCCGGCCCGTGAGCTTCCCGTCCACGACCTCCAGCGTGTTGGCGGAGGCGAAGTCGAGCCCCAGGCGCTCCTTCAGGTCGTCGGTCACCTGCGTGAAACCGCCCGAGACCACGCCCACTTGGTAGCCGAGCCGCTTCAGCGTGCGGATCAGAGTCCGGGCCCCCGGCGTCAGCCGTACCTCGGAGCGGACCTTGTCCACCACGGACGCGTCCAGCCCCGCGAGCAGCGCCACCCGGGCGTGCAGCGACTGCTCGAAGTCCAGCTCGCCGCGCATCGCCCGCTCGGTCACCTCGGCGACCTCGGCCTCGCAGCCCGCGTGCGCCGCGAACAGCTCGATGACCTCGTCCTGGATCAGGGTCGAGTCGACGTCCATCACGACGAGCCGCTGCGCCCGGCGGCTCAGCCCCGCCGAGACGACCGCCACGTCCACGCCGATGCCCGCGGCCTCCGGCGCCAGCGCGGTGCGCAGCTCCTCGGTCCCCGTACCGGACACCGCGAACTCGACGGCCGTGACGGGGTACTTCGCCAGCCGGAAGATGCGGTCGATGTTCCCGCCGGTCGAGGTGATCCGGGCCGCTATGGCCGCCGTGGACTCCGCGGTCAGCGGGTGCCCCAGCACCGTCACATGGGAACGGCCGACGCCGCGCGGCCGGTTGTCGCCGGTGCCGGAGATGATCTCGGCCTGGAGCTTCAGCGACTCCGCCCAGCTGTGCACGGTGGCCCGCAGCTCGCCCTCGGTGGTCCCGCCCGCGGTGGGGGCGGTGACCAGCGCGCACAGGACGATGCGGCCCCGGGTCACGACCTGCTCGATGTCGACCACGTCGACCGAGTAGGCGGCGAGGGTGTCGAAGAGACCCGCGGTGATCCCGGGGCGGTCCTTCCCGAAGATCTTCACGAGAAGGGTCGGTACGTCCGGACCCTGCCGGGACGCGGCGGGCTCGGGAGACAGGGCGGGCTCAGGAGGCCGGGATACGCTCATGGTGTTTCCACCGTATCGGTCCCCGGGCGCGCGCAGGCAGCCCGTCCCGAGTGCCGGACACCCCGGGCACCCGCACCCGGTCCGTCCCCTTTCGCCTGGCCGCGCAGGTCTCGGTGCGGTCACCCTCGGCCGTCCGGCTTTCGTATCCGGGACTGCTCCTGGAATAGTTCCCCACGATGTTCAGCATCCCTAGACTCCCTGCGACGGGGGTAACACGGGGGACAACTAGTGGGGCGCGGAGTGCCGGAACTCGTACTGGAATTGAATGGCAGGACCTGGACGCTCGATCCGTCCAGGGCATACACCCTGGGGCGTGACCCCCAGGGGGACATGGCGATCGACGACGCCAGAGTGTCGTGGCGGCACGCCACGATCAGCTGGAACGGGCGCAGTTGGTTCATCGAGGACCACGGCAGCACCAACGGCACGTACGTGCACGGCCAGCGGATCCACCAGATGGAGATCGCGGCCGGCTCCACCGTGAACCTGGGCAACGCCACCGACGGACCCCGCCTGAGCCTGAGCGCCGCGGACGTCTACAGCGGCCGGGCCGCCGGCCCCGCGCAGCCGCAGCAGACCCCGCCGCACCAGCCCCAGCAGGGCGGACCGGGCTGGCAGCAGCCGGCACCCCAGCAGCCCCTCGCGCAGCAGCAGCAGGGCTGGCAGCAGCCCGCGCCGCAGCAGCCGCACGTGCCGCAGCAGGGCGGGGCCCCGGCACCGCCCGGCCCCGGTACCGGCCCGGCGGGATCCGCGCCGGTCTACGGGGACCGCAGCCCGACCACGTTCCACCAGCTGGCGCTCGGCCGGGTGATGCGGATCGGCCGTGCCCTGGAGAACGACCTCGTCGTCTCCGACCTCCAGGTCTCGCGGCACCACGCCGAGTTCCACGCGACGCCCGACGGCCGGTTCGAGATCCGCGACCTCGGCTCGCACAACGGCACGTACGTCAACGGCCAGCCGCTCTCCAAGTCCGGTTCGGCGCTCATCGGACCGAACGACACCGTCGGCGTCGGCCACTCGACGTTCCGGCTCGTCGGCGACCGGCTGGAAGAGTTCGTCGACACCGGCGAGGTCTCCTTCGCGGCCCGCCACCTCACGGTCACGGTCGACGGCGGCAAGCAGATCCTCAAGGACGTCTCGTTCGGCGTTCCCGAGAAGTCGCTCATCGGCGTCATCGGCCCCTCCGGCTCCGGAAAGTCCACCCTGCTCAAGGCGCTCACCGGCTACCGGCCCGCCAACCAGGGCGACGTCCTCTACGACAACCGGAACCTCTACAAGCAGTTCGCCGAACTGCGCCAGCGCATCGGCCTGGTCCCGCAGGACGACATCCTGCACAAGGAACTGACCGTCACCCGCGCCCTGAAGTACGCGGCCAAGCTCCGGTTCCCCGCGGACACCACCGAGGCCGAACGCCAGGCCCGGATACACGAGGTCCTGACCGAGCTGAAGCTCGACGTCCACAAGGACAAGAAGGTCACCTCGCTCTCCGGCGGCCAGCGCAAGCGCGTCTCCGTGGCGCTCGAACTGCTCACCAAGCCGTCGCTGATCTTCCTGGACGAGCCGACCTCCGGCCTCGACCCGGGCATGGACCGCGACGTGATGCAGCTGCTGCGCGGACTGGCCGACGACGGCCGTACCGTCCTGGTCGTCACGCACTCGGTGGCGGAACTGGCCATCTGCGACAAGCTCCTGGTGATGGCGCCGGGCGGCGCCGTGGCCTACTTCGGCCCGCCGGACGAGGCACTGAACTTCTTCGGCTACACCACTTGGGCCGACGTCTTCTCCGCGTTCGAGAACTACCGGGACTACGACTGGTCGGGCCGCTGGCGCGGCTCGCAGCACTACCAGATGTACGCCGCCGACATCGACGCCGCGGCCGTGCAGTCCGTACACATGCCGCCTCCGCAGCAGATGCGCCCGCCGAAGCCGCAGGGCTGGGGCACGCAGCTGTGGACGCTGATGCGCCGCTACCTGTCGGTGATCGGTTCCGACAAGGGCTTCATGGGCCTGATGGTGATCCTGCCCGCGGTGCTCGGCATCGTCAGCGTGGTCATTCCGTCGGACTACGGCCTCGCCCCGCCGAGGCCGCCGCACAAGTTCAACGGCGACGCCGGAACGATCATGCTGATCCTGACGATCGGGATGTGCTTCTCCGGTGCGGCCAACTCCGTACGCGAACTGATCAAGGAACGCGTCATCTACGAACGGGAACGGGCCACCGGCCTGTCCCGCTCCGCGTACCTGATGTCCAAGGTGCTCGTCCTCGGCCTGATCACGGCCCTCCAGGGCGTCATCATCTGCGGTATCGGCTTCGCCACCCGCGATCTGCCCGAAGAGGGCCTGGTCATGCCGCCGGCCGTCGAGCTGTGCCTGACGGTCATCGCGCTCGGCTTCACCTCGATGATGTTCGGCCTGGTCATCTCCTCGCTGGTGAAGACCGCAGAGAAGACCATGCCGCTGCTGGTCATGTTCGCGATCGTCCAGGTCGTCTTCACCGGCATCCTCTTCCAGGTGTACGGATCGCCCGGCCTGGAGCAGTTCGCCTGGCTGATGCCGTCGCGCTGGGCCATCGCCGGTGCCGGATCGACGCTGGACCTGGCCCACCTCATGCCGCCGTGGGACACGAGCAACCCCACCGACCTGGACCCGCTGTGGGAGCACTCGGTGAGCCAGTGGGGGATCAACATCTCGGTCCTGCTGCTCCTCGGCGTCGTGTGCGGCTTCGCGGTCGCGCGGCTGCTGCGCCGCCACGAGCCCGAGGTCATGCGCAAGTAACCGGCCCGGACACGCGCCGAAGGGCGGCACCCACGCGGGGTGCCGCCCTTCGGCGTCTGCCGTCGGCGCTACGGATCGCGGCGGATCAGTACGCGCTGTTGACGTTGTCGATCGAGCCGTACTTGTCGGCGGCGTAGTTGGCCGACGCGGTGATGTTGGCGACCGGGTCGTACTGCGTGTGCGGGGTGCCGGACACGTGGTAGTAGTCGAAGGTCGGCTTGATGATCTGGAGCAGACCGATCGACGGCACGCCGTTCTGGGCGTTGATGTCCCAGTCGTTGATGGCGTTCGGGTTGCCGCTGGACTCGCGGATGATGTTGCGGTGCAGACCCTCGTACGTGCCCGGGATGCCCTTCTCGTGCATGATGTCGAGGGACTGCCGGATCCAGCCGTCCAGGTTGTTGGCGTACATGTGCGAGCGCGCGGAGGAGCGGCTGGAGCGCGACTCGGACTTGTGGGACTTGGCCTTGGTGTGCGCCTTGGCCTTCGCCTTCTTCTTCAGCTCGGCCTTCTCGGCCTTCTTCGCCTTGGCCTCGGCCTTCTCCTTCACCGCGGCGGCCTTCTCGGCCTTGGCGGCGTCGGCGGCCTTGACCAGCTTCTCGGCGGTCGAGTGCTGCTGGATGACACTGTCCTGGATCGCCCGGGCCTGCTTGGAGTTCGCGGAGTCGAAGAGGACCGGGGAGGCGGAGAGAGCCTGCGGTTCGGTCTCGGCCTCGGCGTGACCGGGCACCAGGGACAAGGAGAGTGCAGCGGCGGCGACGGCGGAGACGCCGGCGGCGGAGAGCTTCTGGGTCTTGTTCAGGCTACGGATTCGGCCGGTGAAGCGGGACGCGGACATACAGGCTTACCTCTTCGAATTCGGGGGGTCCTCACGGAGGACGAAGACGGGAGCGACTGCGCATCTCCGTCGGGGACGAGCTCAATTCTTAGCGGCGGCAAAATGCCGTGGCAAAGGTGTGACGTACGAAGCCGGGTAGTGGAATGGAGGGCGGTTTGCCCGATTCACCCCCAGGTCATCGCCCCTCAAATCGCCCTTTTCGGTCCACTAGGCGGCTTCGTAAGTGACCTGGGCCCTATGCGCGGCCTCACATGGGGCGGGCGGCAGTCTCACCTTGTGTTGCCGAAGCAATGCGGAATGCAACGTTCCGGACGGGGTTCGGCGGCCCGCGCCGGACCTCGCGCGCGGGTCACCCGCCGCAGGTCCTAGTCCCTCCGCCCCGGTCCCGGCCGCCTCCGGTCCGATACGGGGCGCGGAACCCGCCGGTACGGTGAGGCGCATGAGCCACCGACCCCCCTCCGGCCTCGCCGCCGTCAGCGCCGCGCTGCTCGCCATGAGCCGCCACCTGGAGGTACGGGACGTCCTGAAGACGATCGTCGCCTCGGCCCGCGAACTCCTGGACGCCGAGTACGCCGCCCTCGGGGTCCCCGACGACCACGGCGGCTTCGCCCAGTTCGTCGTGGACGGAGTCAGCGACGAACAGTGGAAGGCCATCGGCCCGCTGCCCCGGCAGCACGGCATCCTCGCCGCGATGCTCCACGGCGGGAAGACCGAGCGCCTCGCCGACGTCCGCAAGGACCCCCGCTTCGAGGGCTGGCCCAGCACCCACCCCGACATGTCCGACTTCCTCGGCCTGCCCATCCGGGACGGCGACGAGACCATCGGCGCCCTGTTCCTCGCCAACAAGAGGTGCCCCAAGCCCGAGGGCGTCTGCGGCTTCAACGCCGAGGACGAGGAACTCCTCTCGATCCTGGCCCAGCACGCGGCCATCGCCCTCACCAACGCCCGCCTCTACGAACGCAGCCGCGAGCTCACCATCGCCGAGGAGCGTTCCCGCCTCGCCCACGAGCTGCACGACGCGGTCAGCCAGAAGCTCTTCTCGCTCCGGCTCACCGCCCAGGCCGCCGCGGCCCTGGTCGACCGCGACCCGGCCCGCGCCAAGGGCGAGCTCCAGCAGGTCGCCGCACTCGCCGCCGAGGCCGTGGACGAACTGCGCGCCGCCGTCGTGGAGCTGCGCCCGGCCGCCCTGGACGAGGACGGCCTCGTCGCCACCCTCCGCACCCAGGTCCAGGTCCTCGACCGGGCCCACACCGCCCGGGTCACCTTCGCCGGCGCCGGCGTCCGGGCCCTGCCCGCCGCCCAGGAGGAAGCGCTGCTCCGGGTCACGCAGGAGGCCCTGCACAACGCCCTGCGCCACGCCGACGCGGGCCACGTCGACGTCACCCTCGCCCGGCGCGACGGCACCACGGTGCTGCGGATCACCGACGACGGCAGCGGCTTCGAACCCGCCGCCACCCGCCGGGCCGGGCGCCACCTGGGCCTGGTCTCCATGCGGGACCGGGCGAGCGGCGTCGGCGGCCGCCTCACCGTTGAGTCCGAGCCCGGCAAGGGCACCACGATCGAGATGGAGATCCCCGGTGGCTGACAGGATCATCAGGGTGCTGCTCGTCGACGACCACCAGGTCGTCCGCCGCGGCCTGCGCACGTTCCTGGAGATCCAGGACGACATCGAGGTGGTCGGCGAGGCGGCCGACGGCGCCGAGGGCGTGGCCAGGACGGAGGAGCTGCGGCCCGACGTCGCGCTGTTGTACATCAAGATGCCCGGCACCGACGGCATCGAGGCACTGCGCCGGCTCCGCGAGCTCGAGAACCCGGCCAAGGTGCTGATCGTCACCAGCTTCACCGAGCAGCGCACGGTCGTCCCCGCCCTGCGCGCCGGCGCCTCCGGCTACGTGTACAAGGACGTCGACCCGGACGCCCTGGCCGGAGCCATCCGCTCCGTGCACGCCGGACACGTCCTGCTCCAGCCCGAGGTGGCCGGGGCACTGCTGGCCCAGGACGAGCCGGGCACCGGCACCGGCCGGGGGAGCACCCTGACCGAACGCGAACGGGAAGTGCTCGGCCTGATCGCCGACGGCCGGTCCAACCGCGAGATCGCGCGGGCCCTGGTCCTGTCCGAGAAGACGGTCAAGACCCACGTCTCGAACATCCTCATGAAGCTCGACCTGGCCGACCGCACCCAGGCGGCGCTCTGGGCGGTCCGCCACGGAGCAGCGGACTGAACGGACGGCCGTGCCCGCGCCGCGCGGCTCGGGCTACAGCGGAGGCCGTGCCCGAGCCGCGTCGCTCCGGCTGCAGCGGAGGCCGCGCCCGCGTCGCTCCGGCTGCCGCACAGGCCGCACCCGCGTCGCGCGCCCGGCGCCCGCGTGATTCGGACGCTCGCTCGCTGCCGTGCGCGGGCGGGGGTCGTCGCATGACGAGGGGCGCTCGCGCCCCTACCGCGCCCGCGTGATTCGGACGCTCGCTCGCGGCCGTGCGCGGGCGGGGGTCGTCGCATGACGAGGGGCGCTCGCGCCCCTACCGCGCCCGCGTGATCCGGACGCTCGCTCGCGGCCGCGCGTGGGCGGGGGTCGTCGCATGACGAGGGGCGCTCGCGCCCCTACCGCGCCCGCTCCTCCACATACGCGTTGTACGCCGCCACCTGCGCCCGCCGCGCCACCCGCTCCACCGGCCGCAGCGCCTCACCCCGCGCCGCCATCTCCGACGCGCTCACCGCGCCGCCGTGCCCGTTCTCGTACGCCACCGAGACCAGCAGCCCGACCCGCTGGGCCAGCTCCAGGACCCGCACCGCCCTCGGCGGATAGCCCGGGGCCAGCACCTCGCGGCCCCGCTCCGCCCGCGCCCGGTACGCGTCCACCGCCGCCTCGGCCACCGGCCCCGAGCCGGCCACGTCGAGCCGGGACAACAGCGCCGTCGCGTCCCGCAGCGCCTCGGCCAGCTCCCGTTCCGCCTCGCCCAGCGAGGGCACGTCGGCCGGCGGAGCCTCCCGTACCGCCAGGCAGTGCCACACCACGTCCACGTGCACATCGCCGGCCGGGCCCGCCTCGCGCACCTCGGGCACCAGCCCGTACGGGGCGCCGAAGGTGACGACCGCCTCCTCCGCCTCCAGGGCCCGGGCGTTGAAATCGGCCGGACCGCTCAGCCCCAGCGGATGCCCCGGCACCGGCAGCGCGACCCGGAAGCCGCTCACCCCCAGCGCCCGCAGCCGCCCCAGGGCGAACGTCAGCCCGACCGGACCTGCCTCACCCGGCAGCCCCTCGACGCGGTGCACCGCGTCCTCCCCGACGATGGCGAGCGCCGCGTCGTCCGGCGACACCAGCCCCGCCAGCAACGCGTTCCCCCAGGCGGCCAGCAGCCCTGAACGTGGTTCCGAAAGCATGCGGACAGCTTAGGGGGCGCCCCGCCGGTCGCGGCCGGGCCCGCGACGGCGGGCCCAGCGCCGCCGGTACTCGCACGGTGGCGTAGGTTTTCCCTGGGAGCTGTGCCCACAGGCACGCGACGATCTCGACACTGCATGGGGAGACAACGCGCTCATGAGCGATGTACTGGAGCTGGTGGACGTATCCGTGGTCCGCGACGGACGCGCTCTGGTGGAAGACGTCTCCTGGTCGGTCAAGGAGGGGGAGCGCTGGGTCATCCTCGGCCCCAACGGCGCCGGCAAGACCACCCTGCTCAACATCGCGTCCAGCTACCTCTTCCCCACCAAGGGCAGCGCCGGCGTCCTCGGCGAGCGCCTCGGCGGCGTCGGCACCGACGTCTTCGACCTGCGCCCCCGCATCGGCATCGCGGGCGTCGCCCTGGCCGACAAGCTGCCCCGCCGCCAGACGGTCCTGCAGACGGTGCTCACCGCCGCCTACGGCATGACCGCCACCTGGAACGAGAACTACGACAAGGTGGACGAGGACCGCGCCCGCGCCTTCCTCGACCGGCTCGGCATGACCGAGTACCTCGACCGCAAGTTCGGCACCCTCTCCGAGGGCGAGCGCAAGCGCACCCTGATCGCCCGCGCCATGATGACCGACCCCGAGCTCCTCCTCCTGGACGAGCCCGCCGCCGGTCTCGACCTCGGCGGGCGCGAGGACCTTGTCCGGCGCCTCGGCCGGCTGGCCCGCGACCCGTACGCGCCCTCCATGATCATGGTGACCCACCACGTCGAGGAGATCGCCCCCGGTTTCACCCACGTGTTGATGATCCGCCAGGGCAAGGTGCTCGCCGCCGGCCCCATGGAGACCGAGCTCACCTCCCGCAACCTCTCCCTCTGCTTCGGCCTGCCCCTCGTGGTCGAGCACCAGGGCGACCGCTACACCGCCCGCGGACTGCCGCTCGGCTAGGCGTTGTTGCCCGGTTGCGCCCTGTCCGTAAGGGTGCATGCGGTCCTACCATGACCCCGTGGACATCGACGCGTGGGTGTGGTGGCTGATCGGCGCGGTGGGACTGGGCATTCCGCTCGTCCTGACCGCGATGCCCGAGTTCGGCATGTTCGCCGTGGGGGCCGTCGCCGCCGCGGTCGTCGCGGCCCTCGGCGGCGGAATCGTCGCCCAGGTCCTGGTCTTCGTCATCGTCTCGGTGGCGCTGACGGCGGTGGTACGCGTGATCGCGGGGCGGCAGCGCGCGGACCGGGCACCCGTGCACGCCACGGGCATCGACGCCCTGAAGGGCCGTCAGGCCGTCGTCCTGGAACGGGTGGACGGCGGTGGCGGCCGTATCAAGCTGGCCGGTGAGGTCTGGTCGGCGCGCGCATTCGACCCCGGATTCAGCTACGAGCCCGGCCAACAGGTCGACGTCGTGGACATCGACGGGGCGACGGCCGTCGTCATGTGACCGAACTGCCCGCGCACCCAAGCGCGTTCTGTCAGACTCGATGACGATCATCAACCGAAGGGCACGAGGAAACGATGCAACCGATCATCATCGTCCTGATCATTCTGGTGGTGCTCGTCTTCATCGCCCTGATCAAGACGATCCAGGTCATCCCGCAGGCCAGCGCCGCCATCGTGGAGCGCTTCGGCCGGTACACCCGCACCCTCAACGCCGGCCTGAACATCGTCGTCCCGTTCATCGACTCGATCCGCAACCGGATCGACCTGCGCGAGCAGGTCGTGCCCTTCCCGCCGCAGCCCGTCATCACCCAGGACAACCTGGTCGTCAACATCGACACCGTCATCTACTACCAGGTGACCGACGCCCGGGCCGCGACGTACGAGGTGGCCAGCTACATCCAGGCCATCGAGCAGCTCACCGTCACCACCCTCCGCAACATCATCGGCGGCATGGACCTGGAACGGACCCTCACCTCCCGCGAGGAGATCAACGCGGCCCTGCGCGGCGTCCTGGACGAGGCCACCGGCAAGTGGGGCATCCGCGTCAACCGCGTCGAGCTCAAGGCGATCGAGCCGCCCACCTCCATCCAGGACTCGATGGAGAAGCAGATGCGCGCCGACCGGGACAAGCGCGCCGCGATCCTCCAGGCCGAGGGCACCCGCCAGTCCGCGATCCTCACCGCCGAGGGCGAGAAGCAGTCCGCGATCCTGCGCGCCGAGGGCGAGGCCAAGGCCGCCGCCCTGCGCGCGGAGGGCGAGGCCCAGGCCATCCGTACGGTCTTCGAGTCCATCCACGCCGGCGACCCGGACCAGAAGCTGCTCTCCTACCAGTACCTCCAGATGCTGCCGAAGATCGCCGAGGGCGACGCCAACAAGCTCTGGATCGTGCCCAGCGAGATCGGCGACGCGCTCAAGGGCCTCAGCGGCGCCTTCGGCAACCTCGGCGGCGGCGCGCCCGGCTTCAACACCGGCAAGGAACGACGCGAGGAACCCCCGGTCGACTGACGTGTACATCCCCCGTGCATGATTCGGTGCACCAAGCACCGATCACGCACGGGGGATACACCATGTCCATCTGGGAGATGCTCGCCGTCTTCGCCGCGGGGATCAGCGCCGGCACGATCAACACGATCGTCGGTTCCGGCACGCTCATCACCTTCCCCGTCCTGCTCGCCACCGGCCTGCCCCCGGTCACCGCCACCGTCTCCAACGCGCTCGGGCTGATCCCCGGTTCCATCAGCGGTGCGATCGGCTACCGCAAGGAACTCGAAGGCCAGCGCTCCCGCGTCCTCAAGCTCACCGTGGGCGCCCTCATCGGCGGACTCACCGGTGCCACCCTGCTCCTGGCCCTGCCCTCCACCGCTTTCGAGACGATCGTCCCGGTCCTGGTCGCCCTGGCCCTCGTCCTGGTCATCCTGCAACCGCGCATCAGCAAGGCCGTCCAGGAACGGCGCGCCCGCACCGGGGCACCCGCCCACCCCGACGGCGGCCCGCTGCTCTACATCGGCCTGACCCTCGCCAGCGTCTACGGCGGCTACTTCACCGCCGCCCAGGGGATCATCTACCTCTCCCTCATGGGAATGCTGGTGGACGACACCATGCAGCGGCTCAACGCCGTCAAGAACGTCCTCGCCGCCGTCGTCAACAGCATCGCCGCGCTGTTCTTCCTCTTCGTCGCCGACTTCGACTGGACCGCCGTCGTCCTGATCGCGGTGGGCTCCGCCATCGGCGGCCAGATCGGCGCCAAGGTCGGCCGCCGCCTCAGCCCCGCCCTGCTGCGCGCCCTCATCGTCACCGTCGGCACGGTCGCCATCGTCCAGCTGCTGCTCCGCTGAACGGCCGAGGCCCGTCTCCCCCGGGGAGACGGGCCTCGCGCACATCGTCAGGCGTACGGCGGCTACGCCGCGCTCCGCGCAAGCCACTCCGGCAGCGCCGACCGGTCGCCGGCCCCCAGTGCCAGCAGCATCGCCTCCGCGGGGGAGGGCACGAAGGGCTTCCGCAGCAGCGGCATCCCCGCCTGCTCCGGCGTACGGTCCGCCTTGCGGTGGTTGTCCTCCGCGCACGAGGCCACCGTGTTCAGCCAGGTGTCCTGCCCGCCCTGGGCCCTCGGCACCACGTGGTCGACGGTGCTCGCCCGCTTCCCGCAGTACGCGCACCGGTGCTGGTCCCTGACCAGGACGCCCCTTCTGGACCACGGCGCCTGTCTTCGGAACGGCACCCGTACGTACCGGCAGAGCCTGATCACCCGGGGCACCGGGATGTCCACATCGGCGCCGCGCATCCGGAGGCCGGGGTGGGACTGCTCGACGACGGCCTTGTCCTGAAGGATCAGCACCACCGCACGGTTCAACGTCACCGTCGACAGCGGCTCGAAGCTCGCGTTGAGTACCAGCGTGTCCCGCATCCCGCCCACCTCCCGTGTGCCGGCCGCCCCCTGGCAGGCCCGGATCAACTCTGGCCCCGGCACGCCGTGATGGACAACGCATTAAAAAATGCCCTGCCCTGATCTCTCCAAGACCAGGGCAGGGCAAACGGATGCGGACGATTTGGTACTCAGGCGTTCTCGGCGGGCTCCGCGTACTCGGCGATCAGCTGGGCCCGGGCCAGGGTGTGGAACCGCAGGTTGAAGCCGACGGCCGCGGGCGGGGTGTCGCTGTCCGGGCCGAGCTCGTCGGTGTCCACCGCGTACACGGTGAACACGTAGCGGTGGTTCTCCCCGGCCGGCGGAGCGGCACCGCCGAAGTCCTTGGTCCCGTAGTCGTTGCGCGCGTGCACGGCCCCGGCGGGCAGGCCTTCGAACTTCCCGCCGCCCGCACCGGCCGGCAGCTCCGTGACCGACGCCGGGATGTCGAAGAGCACCCAGTGCCAGAACCCGCTGCCCGTGGGGGCGTCGGGGTCGAAACACGTCACGGCGAAGCTCTTCGTCTCCGCCGGGAAGCCCTCCCACCGCAGGTGCGGCGAGGTGTTCCCCGCCGCGTACACCTGTGCGTCGGCGAGCACGGCCCCCGGGGCGATGTCCTCGCTCACCACGGTGAACGAGGGAACCTCCGGATGGAAGTCGTGCGGCAGCGGCGCCCTCTTCGGCTCGGTCACGTCAGCACCTCTCTGTCGGCTCGGTCGGATGACGCTTCCGACCCTAGAGCCAGTTGCGCTGACCGCCGACCTGCGCCAGCCACTGGTTCAGATATGCCGCCCAGTCGGTCTCCTGGAAGTCGTGCAGACCGACCTTGAAGGCGCGGTACGAGTCGCTGCCCTCGCTGAACAGACCCGGCTTCTTGTCCATCTCCAGGATGACGTCCATCTCGCGGTCGTCCGCGACGAACGACAGCTCCACCTGGTTGAGCCCCCGGTACTGCTGCGGCGGGTGGAACTCGATCTCCTGGTAGAACGGCAGCCGCTGCCGCGTACCGCGGATGTGGCCGCGCTCCATGTCGGCGCTGCGGAAGCTGAAGCCGAGTCGGCCGAAGGCGTCGAGGATGGCCTCCTGGGCCGGCAGCGGGTGCACGTTGATCGGGTCGAGGTCGCCCGAGTCCAGCGCCCGCGCGATCTCCAGCTCGGTCGTCACCCCGATGTTCATGCCGTGCAGGTGCTGGCCCGCGAACATGGTGATCGGCGTCTCCCAGGGGATCTCCAGACCGAACGGCACCACGTGCACCGCGCCCGCCTGCACCTGGAAGGCGCCGCCGATGCGCAGCTTGGTGAACTCGATGTCCTGCTTGGTCTCCTGGTCCTGGCCCTCGACCTCGACCCGTGCCTGGAGGCCCACGGAGAGCCCTTCGATCTGCTGGTCGACGGAGCCGCCCTGGATCCGCACCTCGCCCTGGACGACCCCGCCGGGGACGACGTTGACCTCGGTCAGCTCCGTCTCCACCGAGGCGCCACCGGCACCCATGCTCGCGAGCAGCCGCTTGAAGCCCATGTTTTCTCCTCCTAGGTCCTGACCCCTACATACGCGCGACGACCGTAGTCGGTTCCCAGTAACCTCGAACCTCATGATCGACGGCCCGGACCGTACGCCGCCGACGCGGGACTTCTCCGGCCGCAGCCTGGTCCCCAGCACCGACCCGGGCACTTTCACGTACGCACGTCAAGGGAGTCAGCATGAACGTCGACCTCCTCGCCCAACCTGCCGAAGAAGTCGCCCCCAAGCTGCTCGGGAGTGTGCTCACCTGCACGACCCCGGCGGGAACCGTGAGCATCACCATCACGGAGACCGAGGCGTATTCCGGTGCTGCCGACCCGGCCTCCCACGCCTACCGGGGCCAGACGCCTCGTAACGCCGTCATGTTCGGCCCCGCGGGACACCTGTACGTCTACCGGTCCCACGGTCTCCACTGGTGCGCCAACATCGTCACCGGGACGGACGGCATCGCCTCGGCCGTCCTCATCCGGGCGGGCAGGGTCATCAAGGGAGAGGACCTGGCAAGCCGGCGTCGAGGCGAGAGGGTCGAAAGCGCACGTCTCGCCCGAGGCCCGGGGAACTTCTGCCAGGCGCTCGGCATCACGGCGGAGCACAACGGTGAGGACCTTCTGACGGGTACGTCAGTCACGTTGTCGGAAGGTGAGGCGGTGCGGGCCGAGCTCATTCAGGCCGGTCCCCGGGTGGGCGTGAGCAAGGCCCACGACTGGCTGCACCGGTTCTACCTCGCCGGTGATCCGACGGTCTCGGCGTACCGACTGAGCCCGCGGGCCAAACCGGCGACCGGAGCCTGACTCGAGGGCAGAGCGAGTGGAGTGCTCCCGAGGGCCGGCGAGAGGCGGAACAGAAGACGGCATCATGCGACCGCACGCGACACGAGGGCGCCGAGCTCTTCGTGCTCCTGGGCACCGCCACCGCGTGACCAGGTACGCAAGGCCCCCGCACCGGAGCGGGCGCGAACGGCGCGGCGCACCCCGGGGGTTCCGGATCGACGTCGCCCCGTCGCTGAGCCCGTGCCGCACCCTTGCGCCGCGCCGGAGGCCAACTTGACTCGCCCGAGTGGGGCATCTAATGTTGTCCGAGTCGCTTGACACGGGTACAGCTGTTGGTTCGGTCCATCGGATCGCATGCCGCGCAGACCCGAGGCGGCCAACCACTACCTACGACTCGCCCCAGAGGGTGCGGATTTCGGCATGCCCGGAATTCAGACCCACTGACTCGATTATGAGTAACCGGGAGAATCCGCTAAAGTAGTGGACACGCCGAAAGGGAAACGCGAAAGCGAAGAACTGGAAAGCGAAAACTGCTTGACTCGCTTCGACCGGGAATCGGACACGAAAGAGTCTGATAGAGTCGGAAACGCAAGACCGAAGGGAAGCGCCCGGAGGAAAGCCCGCGAGGGTGAGTACAAA
>NZ_JBMNDO010000071.1:0-40529 GCF_052542855.1 Streptomyces sp. SAS_281 | reverse complement strand
CCCCCCCCCCCCCCCCCCCCCCCCCCCGCCGGTGAGCGGGTGTCAGCCGGCCGGCACCGTGACGGTGCCCGTCCCCTCCGCCGCCGCCCCCGTCGCCTCGGCCACCACGCGGTACGGGCGGTCGATGCGCTCGGAGGTCACCGTGAGGGTGTCCCCGTCGCGTGCCACCCGGAAGGTGGCGGCGGTGGCGCCCGCGTGGTCCGGCACCGTCACCGTCGTACCGGCCCCCTCCGCGCCGCCCCCGAAGACGCGCAGCGTGAGTCCGTCCAGCCAGTCGCCGTCCGGACGCTGGTCGTCGCCGCCCCAGGGCAGGACCGCGCCGGGCCGGACGAGGACCGGGAGGCTGTCGAAGCCGTGGGTCTCGTGGCGCCAGACGGGACCGGTGACCGTCTCGCCGGTGAGCAGATGGGTCCAGGTGCCCTCGGGGACGTAGTACTCCACCTGCCCGTCCTCCGTGAAGACCGGGGCGACCAGCAGGTCGGGGCCGAGCATGTACTGCCGGTCCAGGGGGCGGGTGGCCGGGTCCTCCGGGAATTCGAGGAGCATGGGCCGCATCACCGGGACGCCCGTGCGGTGGGCGGTGGCGGCGGCACCGTACAGGTACGGCATGAGCCGGTGCTTGAGCAGGGTGAACTTCCGGGCGACGTCCACCGCTTCCTCGCCGAACTCCCACGGCACCCGGTAGGAGACGTTGCCGTGCAGCCGGCTGTGCGAGGAGAGCAGGCCGAAGGCGAGCCAGCGCTTGAAGACCGCCGGGTCCGGGGTGCCCTCGAAGCCGCCGATGTCGTGGCTCCAGAAGCCGAACCCGGAGAGCGAGAGGGACAGGCCGCCGCGCAGGGACTCGGCCATCGCCGTGAACGAGGCGAAGCAGTCGCCGCCCCAGTGCACGGGGAACTGCTGGCCGCCGGCCGTGGCGGAGCGGGCGAAGAGGACCGCCTCGCCGTGGCCGCGCTCCTTCTCCAGGAGCTCGAAGACCGTCTGGTTGTAGACCTGCGCGTAGTAGTTGTGCATCCGCTCGGGGTCCGAGCCGTCGTGCCAGACGACATCGGTCGGGACGCGCTCGCCGAAGTCCGTCTTGAAGCAGTCGACGCCCTGGTCGAGCAGCAGCCGCAGCTTGCCGGTGAACCACTCGCGCGCGGCGGGGCTGGTGAAGTCGACCAGGGCCATGCCGGGCTGCCACAGGTCCCACTGCCAGACGTCACCGTTGGGGCGCCGGACCAGGTGGCCGAGTTCGGCGCCCTCCGCGAACAGCGCCGACTTCTGGGCGATGTACGGGTTGATCCACATGCTGATCCGCAGCCCGCGCTCCTTGAGCCGGGCGAGCATGCCCTCCGGGTCGGGGAAGACGTCCGGGTCCCAGAGGAAGTCCGACCACTGGTACTCGCGCATCCAGAAGCAGTCGAAGTGGAAGACGGAGAGCGGGATGTCGCGTTCCGCCATGCCGTCCACGAACGAGGTGACGGTCTCCTCGTCGTACGCCGTGCAGAAGGACGTCGTCAGCCACAGGCCGAACGACCAGGCCGGGGGCAAGGCCGGGCGGCCGGTGAGCGCGGTGTAGCGGGCCAGCACCTCCTTGGGCGTCGGACCGGCGACGATGTAGTACTCCAGCGACTGGTCCTCGACGCTGAACTGCACCTGCCCCACCGACTCGGAGCCGACCTCGAAGGAGACCTTGCCGGGGTGGTTGACGAAGACGCCGTAGCCGCGCGAGGAGAGGTAGAACGGGATGTTCTTGTAGGCCAGTTCGCTGCTGGTGCCGCCGTCCGCCTGCCAGATGTCGACGCTCTGGCCGTTCTTCACGTACGGGGTGAAGCGCTCGCCGAGCCCGTAGACGTTCTCGCCGACGTCCAGGGCGAGCTGGGTGATCATGTGGTGGGCGCCGTCGGGGGTGGTGGCGAAGGCGGTGCCCTTGGCGTCGGCACCGGTCAGGCGGCGTCCTCCGGCGTCGGCGAAGGTGAGACCGAAGGGCCCGTCGGCGTCCATGCGCAACGTCAGCGGGCCGCTGGTGAGTTCGGTGACGCCTCCGTCCTGCCGGGTGCGGGCGCCGGAGCCCGCCGGGTCGAGTCCGGGGAAGGCGAAGTCCGGGCCCCGGCGCGCCCTCCCGGCGTGGTGCGTGACGCGGACGCCGATGATCCCCTCTGCCGGGGAGAAGCAGTCGACGGTGATGAGCGGGGTGTTGAGGGTGTCGCCGCGCGCGGCCACCGGTTTCACCGCCGCGTAGGCGGTGAAACGGTCGGCGCTGACGCGCAGGTCGCGGATCTCGGTCGCGTAGGAGGCGCGTACGCCCTCACGCATGAGCCAGAAGCCGTCGGTGAACTTCATGCGGACTCCTTGCCGGGGGCAATGGGAGGGGGAACGGGGAGGCTGCGATGCGTCACGCGCCGGCCCCGGTGAAGCCGAGCCGGGCCAGCCGGACCGTGCCGCGCAGGGCGACGCGCAGGTCGCCGACGCCGGAGGCGGTCAGTCCGGCGTGCAGGGTGCGGTGGTCGTACGGTCCGTCCGTGGCGGGAACCGGGACGGTGACGGTGGAACCGCCGACGGTGATCAGGACGACCCCCTCACCCGAGGCGACCACCTCGACCCCGCTCGTACCGGCACCGAAGTCGCACCGGCGGTACAGGAGTTCGTTGGACTCGGCGGTGGCGGTGACCGCGTCGCCGTCCGTCTTCGCCCGGTCCACGATCGTGGTGCCCAGCTGCTCGTCGTAGTCGGCCGCCTCCAGACCCCGGCCCAGGACCGGGCGCGGCCCGGCCGGTTCGCCGTCGACGGTGACGACTGCGAGGCACCGGATGTCCGTGCTGGAGGCGCCCGCCCGGATCTCGTAGGCGCCGGGCTCGACGGTCCAGCGGCCGTGCGCCACGTCCCAGTGGCCCAGCTCCTCCACCGGCACGGTGAACGCGACGCGCTCCGCCGCCCCGGGAGCCAGGTGCAGCCTGCGGTGCCCGACGAGCTGGCGCAGCGGCCGGGGCACGGAGGGAGCCACCGCCCGTACGTACAGCTGGGCGACCTCGTCGGAGGCGACGGAACCGGTGTTGGTGACGGTCAGCGAGACGTGCAGCAGGTCCCCCTCGCGTGCGGCGGTCAGGTCGCTGTACGTGAAGTCGCTGTAGGTGAGCCCGTGCCCGAAGGGGTAGAGCGGGGTGCCCTCGTAGTAGAGGTAGGTCTGCCGTGAGCCGATGATGTCGTAGTCCAGGAGGCCGGGCAGCTCCGCGTCGGAGGCGTACCAGGTCTGCGGGAGCCGGCCGGCCGGGGAGACGTCGCCGGCGAGCACGCGGGCGAGCGCGGTGCCCGCCGCCTGGCCGCCGTGCGCGGTCCACAGCAGCGCGGGCAGCGTGGCGGCGGCGTCGGCCAGGGCGTACGGGTAGGCGGAGGTGACCGCCAGGACCGTACGCGGGTTGGCGGCGTGGGCGGCGCGCCAGAGGCGTTGCTGCTGGGCGGGCAGGTCGAGGGTGGCGCGGTCCTCGGTCTCGCGGCCGTTGATGTGCGGGTCGTTGCCGACGACCACGATCACGGTGTCGGCGGCGGCTGCCGCGCGGGCGACGGCGTCCTCGCCGCGCTCGGTCACCTCGGTCTCGAAGACGGTGCCCGGGGCGGCGGAATTCTCCTCGTCCGGGGCGGCAACCTTTACGCCGTCGGCGGCGACTGAGACATACCCACCCGTTCCGATGTGCAGAAGGCGGTGACCGCCGGCATGCCCTTCCACCGCCTCCCGCCGGAAGGTCTCCTGGACGACCCAGCCGCCCGGCTCGTCCGCGGAGGCGCGTACATACCCGTCCTCGGCGACCGAGAGGTAGCGGCCGCCCGGCTCCCGCAGGGTGATCACACCGCCGCCCCAGTCCACGAGTGCCAGCTCGGACGGGGTGTCGGCGCAGGTCAGCGGCGGCAGATCGGTGCGTCCCGCGAGCAGGGCCGGGTCGAGGGCGCCCTCCGCGCCGCGCGCCGCGTCCCCGGCCGGGTCCGCCTCGGGGATGTGCAGCCAGCCGTCCGCGCACTTGACGCGGACCAGGTCGGCGCCCTCGGCGTGGATCACCCGGTCGGCGCCGAAGCGCTCGCGGATGCCGTCGAGCGGGGTGGAGCGGTGGATCAGGGTGCCGCTGTACCAGTCGAGCTTGCAGGCGTCCGCGAGGAGCCCGACGACGGCGACGGTCCGGCCGGCGTCCGGGTCGAGCGGCAGCAGCCCGTCGTTCTTGAGGAGTACGGCCGCCTGCTCGGCGGCCTCCAGGGCGAGCGCCCGGTGCTCCGCGGTGTCGAGGGCGTCGGTGTCCGCGTAGGGGTCGGTCTCCGGGTCGAACTCGCCGAGGGCGAAGCGCATGTGGAGCAGGCGGCGGACGGCGGTGTCGATGTCGTGCTCGTCGATGAGGCCGCGCTTCAGGGCGCCCTGGATCCGGCCGGTCATGACGGAGGAGTCCTGGCCGTGGTCGGTGAAGCTGTCGACGCCGGCGCGCAGGGCGGCGGCGGTCGCCTCCTCGTGGGTGTCGAAGTAGTGCTCGGAGTCGACCAGGTTGCTCGGTGCTCCGGCGTCGGAGCAGACGGCGAGGGGCTGTTCGGTCCAGGTGCGCAGGTGCTGGGAGAGCAGCGGCGACACATGGTTGGGGCGGCCGTTCACCAGGTTGTACGCGGGCATCACCCCGGCCACCGCGCCCGCCCGGACGGCGTCGCGGAAGGCCCTGAGGTCGTATTCGTGCAGCACCCTCGGGCGGACCGAGGAGGACGAGGTGTCCCGGTCGGTCTCGTTGTTGTGGGCGAGCCAGTGCTTGAGGACGGGGGCGGTCCGCCAGTAGTGCGGGTGGTCGCCGCGCAGGCCCCGGGTGTACGCGACCGCGATGGCGGAGGTCAGCCCGGCGTCCTCGCTGTACCCCTCCTCGCCGCGCCCCCACAGCGGGTGGCGCAGGAGGTTGACGGTGGGGGCCCAGACGTTGAGCCCGACCCGGTCGTCATGGGCGCGCTTGGTGCGGACCTCGTCGCCGACGGCCTCGCCGACGCGGCGAACCAGATCGTCGTTCCAGGTGGCGCCGAGGCCGACGGCCTGGGGGAAGACCGTGGCCTGCCCCATCCAGGCGACTCCGTGCAGGGCCTCCTGGCCGGTGCGGAAGGCGGCGAGCCCGAGCCGGTCGACCGCCGGGGCGAACTGGTGCAGCATCGCGACGCGCTCGTCGGGGGTCAGGCGCCGGAGCAGGTCGTCGACGCGCTCCGCGAAGGGCAGTCGCGAATCGCGGAAGGGCTGCGGTTGTTCCGTCACGTGCGGGTCCTTCGTCAAAGGTGGGAGGTATGGCGGTGCCGGCGCGTCGTGCGGGCCACTGAGCAGCCTCGGACGATCTTTCGAAGCGCTTCGATGCTCAACGGCCAACCCCGCGCATGTCAAGGGCCGGTGACGGACCTCCGCTTCCGGTTCTCCCGCCCTGCCTCGGGAAACGGTTCGGAAACGCATCGGAGGATTCCGGCAACGAAGTCTTGTGCGACTCAGACCCTTCACTTAACCTCGCTGCAACATCGAAGCGCTTCGACATTGCTTCGATGGGGCGCCCGGCGCCCTGGATTTCCCGGGACGGCGACTCGTTCAGCCGCCGCCCAGTTGAACCGCTTCACCTGGGGCCGGTGACACCGGCTCAGCCAGTAACGCTCCACCTCAGACACAGGAACCGAACGGCGGTCGCCCCGCCGCGTGTCGTCCTGGTGCGCCTCGAAGGGTTGACGCAATGACGCCGAATTCCTCCCCCTCCGCCTCGTCCCCGAGCCGGAGAAGCTTCCTCGCCACGGGCGCGGTGGCGGCCGTCGCCGTGGCCGGCGGGGTACCGCTGCTCGCCGCGTGCGGCGGTTCCGGCTCCGGCGCCGGGAGCAAGGAGGGCACGACCACGGGCAAGGCCCTCAAGAAGGTCGTGCCGAGCTACGTGCCGCTGAACCTGGTCCAGCCCGACGTCCCCGGCGTCAACGGTTCGAGCCCCGGCTTCACCAAGCTCCCCGACCCGCTGGTGGTCTCGGTCAAGTCGGTGCCGGGCAAGGGCTCGAAGTTCCGGGTCATGACCCCGCTCTGGGGCACGGTCCCCAAGAAGAACAACCCGTACTACACGGCCGTGAACAAGGCGGTCGGGGCGACGCTCGACTTCGACCCGCAGGACGGCAACACGTACCAGGACAAGATCGGCGCGGTCCTCGCCGGTTCGGACATCCCGGACGTCATGACGATCCCCGGCTGGAACATGCAGGGGCAGATCCGCAACGCCATCACCGCGAAGTTCGCCGACCTCTCCCCGTACCTCGCGGGTGACGCCGTCAAGAAGTACCCCAACCTGGCCAACATCCCCACCGGCGCCTGGCAGTACTCGGTCTTCGGCGGCAAGCTGCGCGGCCTGCCCATGCCGACACCGATCATCGGGAACGCGATCTTCTACCGCAAGGACCTCATCGGCTCCGGTGCCGTGCCGGCGAGCGCGGACGACCTGCTGGCCTTCGGCAAGGAGTACACCGCCCCCAAGAAGAAGGTGTGGGCCTTCGACGATCTGTGGGTCTGCATCCAGAGGATATTCGGGCTGCTCCC
This sequence comes from Streptomyces sp. SAS_281, assembly GCF_052542855.1. NCBI lineage: Bacteria > Bacillati > Actinomycetota > Actinomycetes > Kitasatosporales > Streptomycetaceae > Streptomyces > Streptomyces sp. SAS_281. The sequence goes on along the minus strand of NZ_JBMNDO010000071.1, from coordinate 33,994 downwards.
GGACGCGCCGCACTACTGGCAGTTGGAAGACGGCAAGCTGGTCCACAAGGTCGAGACGCAGGCGTACCGGGAGGCGCTGGCCTTCGCCCGCAAGCTCCACGACGGCGGGTACGTCCACCCGGACGCCGAGGCCGGCAAGGACGCCGACTCCAAGATCCGCTTCACCAGCGGACACGTCGTCATGTACAACGACGGCACGGGCGGCTGGAAGGGCATGGTCACCGAACAGGCCAGCGCCAACCCGAAGTTCGACATGCAGGCGCTGGACTTCTTCAGCCCCGACGGGGGCAAGCCGACCCTGTGGCAGGACGACCCGGCGGGCATCTTCACCTTCCTCAGCAAGAATCTGTCCAAGGAGAAGATCGAGGAATTCCTCGCGATCGCCGACTACGCGGCCGCGCCGTTCGGCACCGAGGAGTTCATGCTCACCAACTACGGCGTCAAGGGCACCCACTACACCATCAAGGACGGGAGCCCGACGTACACCCCGCAGGGTGTCGAGGAGGCGCAGCCCTCCACGTTCCTGTTCGTGGCCTCGCCGCCCACCTCCATCGCCTACCCGGACCAGCCGCAGCTGGCCAAGGACTACGCCGGCTGGATGGCGCGCCAGGCGCCGCACATCAAGAAGCCCCTCTTCTTCGGCATGCAGGTGGTCGAACCGCAGCGCTACGCCTCCCTGTACACCCCCTTCGACGACCTCCAGAAGGACATCCGCCGGGGGCGCAAGAAGGTCAGCGACGTCGAGGACGCGGTGAACACCTGGAAGAAGAGCGGCGGCGACAAGCTGCGCGACTGGTACCAGGACATCCTCGACAAGAACGGCTCCGGCAACTGACGCGTACGTACGAGAACGAAGGGGCCGCCGGGCACCGACAGTCCGGCGGCCGGGGTCAGGAGCACGACATGGGGAGCACAGGGTGAAGGCACGGGCCACGGTCGCGGCCGACCCGGGCGGCACCGCCGGCGGGGCGAGCGCCCCGGCCGCCGGGAGCGGCACCGGGGACGGTGACGGCGAGGAGACGAGGAGCGCGGACAGGTCCCGGGCCGGGGGCGTCTCCGGACCCCGGAAGGAACAGGGTGGTATCACCTGGCGGCAGCGGCTGCGGCGGGACCGCACGCTGATCCTGATGACGATGCCGGCCATCGCGCTGCTGCTGGTCTTCAACTACATCCCGCTGCTCGGGAACATCGTCGCCTTCCAGGACTACGACGTGTACGACCTGGGCATCACGGGCAGCCCGTTCGTCGGGTTCGACAACTTCACCCGGATCTTCGAGGACTACCGCTTCTGGGAAGTCCTCGTGAACACGCTGGTCATCTTCGTGACCCAGCTGGTCCTGTTCTTCCCCATCCCGATCGCCATCGCTCTGCTGCTCAACACGATCATGAGCGCGCGGGTCCGGGCCTGGGTCCAGGCGGTCGTCTATCTGCCGCACTTCTTCTCCTGGGTGCTCGTCGTCACCGTCTTCCAGCAGATGTTCGGCGGCGCCGGGCTGGTCGCCCAGTGGCTGCGGGAGCACGGCCACGAGGGCTTCGACCTGATGACCGACCCCGGGTTCTTCAAGTTCCTGGTCAGCGCGCAGGCCGTGTGGAAGGACGCCGGCTGGGGCGTCATCGTCTTCCTGGCCGCGCTCGCCGCCGTCAACACCGACCTGTACGAGGCCGCGGCCGTGGACGGTGCCGGACGCTGGCGCCGCATGTGGCACGTCACGCTGCCCGCGCTGCGCCCGGTCATCGCGTTGCTGCTCGTCCTGCGGGTGGGCAGCGCGCTCAACCTCGACTTCGAGCAGATCCTGCTCCAGCGCGACCAGGTGGGCGCGGGGGCCTCGGAAATCCTGGACACCTACATCTGGTGGACGGGCATCAAGACCGGCGACTTCGGCTACGCCGCCGCCGCCGGCATCTTCAAGGGGCTGTTCAGCGTCGCCATGGTGCTGGGTGCCAACAAGGTCGCCCACATGCTGGGCGAGCAGGGGGTGTACTCCAAGAAATGACAACTCTCCTGGACCAGCGGGCGGACCCGGCGCCCCGTACCGAGACACGCCTCCAGCGCGCCCTGCGCATCGAACCGCGCCCCGTGTGGGAGGAGGAGCCGACGAAGGCCGGCCTCGCCTTCAAGGGCTTCGGGCTCGTCGCGATCTGCGCGGTCATCATCATCCCGATCTGGGTGGTCCTGGTGACCAGCCTCTCCGACACCAGGACCATCAACGACGCGGGCGGCCTGGTCGTCTGGCCGAAGCACATCACGTTCGTCGCGTACAAGGAGCTGCTGAGCGGGGGTGCGGTGACCCGTGCCGCCGCCGTCAGCGTCGGCCTCACCGTCGTCGGCACGGCCGTCAGCATGGTCGTCTCGGTCCTCTGCGCCTACGGGCTCAGCCGCCGCGACTCGTACGCGCACCGGCCCCTGCTCATGACGCTGATGGCGACCATGTTCTTCGGTGCCGGGCTCATTCCCACGTATCTGCTGGTCACCGGCATCGGGCTGAGCAACAGCTACTGGTCCATGATCCTGCCCAGCGCGATCAGCGTGTTCAACGTGCTGGTGCTGCGCGGCTTCTTCATGGACACCGCGCCGGAACTCATCGACGCGGCCCGCATCGACGGGGCCGGCGAGTGGCGCATCCTGCTCCAGATCATCATGCCGCTGTCGCGGGCGGTGATCGCCGTGATCTCGCTGTTCTACGCGGTCGGTTACTGGAGCCAGTGGTTCAACGCGATGCTCTACATCCAGGACAGCGACAAGTACCCGTTGCAGATGATCCTGCGTCAGCTGGTCCTCCAGCACCAGGTGCCGCCGGGTGCGATGGGCGCGGCCGTGAGCAACGGGCAGATCAACAGCCTCGCCGTGCAGATGGCGGTGATGATCCTCGCGCTGATCCCGGTCGCGGTGCTGTCGCCGTTCGTCCAGAAGCACTTCCAGAAGGGCATGCTGACCGGCGCCGTGAAGGGCTGACCGGCCGGCCCCCGCTCCTCCCCCCTCCCCCGCTCTCGGAAGGTGTCCGCCATGCGCGCTTCGTCCGTGCCCACGCCCCGCCGCAGAACCGTGCTCGCCACGACGGCCGTCGTCGCCGCCGCCACCGCCCTCCCCACCGCCGGCACCGCGTCGGCCGAAGAGCGCCGGCACGGCGGCCGGCACCAGCCCCACCGGTGGCGGACGGCGGCGATCGGCGGCACCGGATTCGTCACCGGGCTGCTGTTCCACCCCTCGGTGAAGGGCCTGGCCTATGCCCGGACCGACATCGGCGGCGCCTACCGCTGGGACGCGGTGAAGGCCCGCTGGACCCCGCTCACCGACCACATCGGCTGGGACGACTGGAACCTCCTCGGCATCGAGGCCATGGCCGTCGACCCCGCCCACCCGGACCGCCTCTACCTGGCCTGCGGCACGTACGCGCAGTCCTGGGCCTCCCCCGGCGCGGTGCTGCGGTCCGACGACCGGGGCGCGACCTGGGAGCGGACCGACCTGACCGTGCGGCTCGGCGCCAACGAGGACGGGCGCGGCGCGGGCGAGCGGCTGCTCGTCGACCCCCGCGACAGCGGGGCGCTGTGGCTGGGCACCCGGCACGACGGGCTGCTGCACTCCACGGACCGGGGAGCGACCTGGGCGCCGGCCGCCTTCCCCGCCACCCCATCGGAGACCGGCCAGGGTGTGACGTTCCTCGTCGCGGCGGGCCGGAGGGTCTACGCGGGCTGGGGCGACGGCGGCGGCGCGCTCTACCGGACGGACGGCAGGGGCGGCTGGGAGGCGGTCCCCGGTCAGCCGTCCGGGAGTGCGGCGGTGAAGGTCCCGGTGCGGGCCGCGTACGACGCCCGGGGGCGGGCGCTCTACGTGACCTACGCGGACGCCCCGGGGCCCAACGGGCAGTCCGACGGTTCGGTCCACCGGCTCGACACGGTGACGGGGGTCTGGAACGAGGTGACCCCGGTCCGGCCCGACGCCGCCGCCGGGGACGGCTTCGGGTACGGCGGGGTCGCGGTCGACGCGCGCCGGGCCGGCACGCTGGTCGTCACCACCAACAACCGGTGGGCCCTGGTCGACACGGTGTTCCGCTCCACGGACGGCGGCAGGAGCTGGACCTCCCTGAAGGACACCGCCGTCCTGGACGTCTCGGAGACGCCGTTCCTGCGCTGGGGCGCGGAGCCCAAGTTCGGCTGGTGGACGCAGGCCGTCGCCGTCGACCCCTTCGACTCGCACCACATCGTGTTCGGGACCGGGGCGACCGTCTTCGGGACGCGCGACCTCGTCCACTGGGCACCGGAGATCCGGGGCCTGGAGGAGTCGTCGGTGCGCTTCCTCGTCGCCCCGCCCGGCAAGGGGGCCCGGCTCCTGAGCGGCCTCGGCGACGTGGGGGTGATGTACCACGACTCGCTGACCGCGTCCCCGTCCCGGGGCATGGCCGCGAACCCGGTCTTCGGCACGACCACCGGCCTCGCGGCCGCCGCGCTGAAGCCCTCGTACGTGGTGCGCACCGGCTGGCCTTCCGGCTCCGACGCGGCCGGCGCCTTCTCGCACGACGGCGGCCGGAGCTGGCAGCCGTTCGCCGCCCAGCCCGCGATCGCGCCCTCCGCGCCCGGACCCGTCGCGGTCTCGGCGGACGGCTCGACGCTGCTCTGGTCGTTCGTCCACTGGGACGGCACCAAGTACCCCGCGCACCGGTCCTCCGACGGCGGTGCGAGCTGGGCGGAGGTGGCGACCTTCCCCAAGGGCGGCGCCCCGGTCGCGGACCCGCTCGACCCCCGGCGCTTCTACGTGTACGACACCGACACGGGCACCGTCCTCGTCTCCGTGGACGCGGGGGCGACCTTCACCAGGGGCGCGACCGGTCTCCCCTCGGGCGACGCGCAGTTCAGGATGGCGGCGGCGCCCGGGCGCGGCGGCGACCTGTGGCTGTCCGCGAAGGACAACGGGCTGTTCCGCTCCACCGACGGCGGGCGGACCTTCGCCGCCGTGCCCGGCTGCCAGGCGTCCCACGCGCTGGGGTTCGGCAGGGCCGCGCCGGTGCGGGGCCGCAGGCGGCCGGGGGCGGGCTACCCGGCCGTCTTCCAGACGGGCAGGGTCGCGGACACGTACGACGGTGTCGCGGTGCTGCGCTCGGACGACGCGGGCCGGTCGTGGGTGCGGATCAACGACGACTCCCACCAGTGGGGCTGGACCGGCGAAGTGATCACCGGCGACCCCCGAGTCCACGGCCGTGTCTACCTGGGCACCAACGGCCGCGGCATCCAGTACGCAGAACCCCAGTAAGAAACCGGAGACGCCATGCCGTCCCTGCGCGACGCGGCCCGTGGCCGCATCCTCTTCGGAGGCGACTACAACCCCGAGCAGTGGCCCGAGGAGGTGTGGGAGGACGACGTCCGGCTGATGAAGGAGGCCGGGGTCAACTCCGTCACCCTCGGCGTCTTCTCCTGGGCGAGGATCGAACCCCGCCCCGGCGCCCGCGAGTTCGGCTGGCTGGACCGGCTGATGGACCTGATGCACGCCCACGGCATCGGCGTCGTGCTCGCGACGCCGACCGCGTCCCCGCCGCCCTGGATGGGGGCGCGCCACCCGGAGACCCTGCCGCGCGCGGAGGACGGGTCCATCGTCTGGTACGGCTCGCGCCAGCAGTTCTGCCCCAGCTCGCCGGTCTACCGCCGTTACGCCGCCGCGCTCACCGAGGACCTGGCCGCGCGGTACGCGGAGCACCCGGCGCTCACCGTGTGGCACATCAACAACGAGTACTGCACGCACTGCTGGTGCGACGAGACGGCGGGCCACTTCCGCCGCTGGCTGCGCGAGCGGTACGGGACGCTCGACGCGCTCAACGAGGCGTGGGGCACGGCGTTCTGGAGCCAGCGCTACGACGCGTGGACGGAGATCCTGCCGCCGCGCAAGGCGCAGTACATGAGGAACCCCACCCAGGTACTGGACTTCAAACGCTTCACGTCCGACGCGCTCATGGAGTGCTTCACCGCCGAGCGGGACATCGTCGCGCGGCACACCCCGCACATCCCGGTGACGACGAACTTCATGCCGCTGTGGTCCGGGCAGGACGCCTGGGCCTGGTCGGCCGAGGAGGACATCGTCTCGGTCGATGTCTACCCGGACCCGCGCGACCCGTGGGGCGGCCAGTACAACGCCATGCTGGCCGACATGACGCGCTCACAGGCCGCCGGCCCGTGGATGCTGATGGAACAGGCGGCCGGCGCGGTGAACTGGCGGGGCGTCAACCATCCGAAGCCGGAGGGGCTGAACCGGCTCTGGTCGCTCCAGTCGGTGGCGCGCGGCGCGGACGCGATCTGCTACTTCCAGTGGCGGCAGTCCCGGCAGGGCTCCGAGAAGTTCCACTCCGGGATGCTCGGCCACGCCGGTGAGCGGGGCCGCGCCTTCCGCGAGACCCGGCAGCTGGGCGGTGAACTCGCCGCGATCGGCTCCGCCGTGTCCGGTACGGGCGTGAGTGCCGAGGTCGCCGTCCTGCACGACTGGGACGCCTGGTGGGCGGGCGGCCAGGAAGGCAGCCCGTCCGCGCTCCTCGATTACGCGGAGGTGATCCGGCGCTGGCACCGCGCCCTGTGGGAGAACGGCACGCCCACGGACTTCGCCCGTCCCGACGCCGACCTGAGCCGCTACAAGGCGGTCCTCGTCCCGCACCTCTACCTGCTCGACGACACGGCGATCGACAACCTCGTGGCGTACGCGCGGGGCGGCGGGCGCCTGGTGTGCGGGTTCTTCAGCGGCATCGCGGACGTGGACGACCGCGTCCGGCCGGGCGGCATGGACGCCCGCCTGCGCGAGCTGTTCGGGATCGCCGTCCTGCACGAGTGGTGGCCGCTGGACGCGGACGAGGCCGTGGAGTGCGACGGATTCCGGGGCACCCTCTGGTCCGAGGAGCTGGAGGCGGCCGAGGGCACCGAAGTGCTGGCCGCCTACCGCGACGGCGAGCTCGCCGGGCTGCCCGCGGTGCTGCGCCGGGGCGGCGCGGTCTACGTGTCCACGCTCCCCGAGCCCCCGGCGCTGCGGACCCTGCTGGCCGACGTGGTCCGGGACGCCGGGGTGGAGCCGGTCCTCGCCGGGCTGCCCGAAGGGGTGGAGGCGGTGCGCCGGGGCGAGCTGCTCTTCCTGCTGCACCACCGCCGCGAGATGGTCACCGTCGCCGTGCCCGGGAGGTACGTGGACCTGCTCACCGGGCGAACGGTGACGGAGCGGATCGCGCTCGGCCGCTACGGCGTCGCGGTGCTGCGGAGATCCGCGCCGTGACCGGCCGCACGGACATCGACTCCACCTGGGAGCCGCGCCCCGCCGCCCGCTGGGAGGACGCCTACCTCGGCGGCAACGGCCGGCACGGTGCCATGGTGTACGGCGACCCGGCCGACGACCGCGTGATCGTCAACCACCACACCCTGGTCCGGCCCAACGGCAGTCAGCACGTCCGGCCGCCCGAGCTCGCGGACCGGCTGGACCGGCTCCAGAGCGCACTGCTCGCCGGGGAGACCCTGGCCGCGGAACACTTCGGCGCGGGCCGGCCGCTGGTGTGGGTGCAGCCCTTCCACCCGGCCTTCCAGACCCGCGTGCGGCCGCTGCCCGGGAACGCCGCCGACCCGGCCGCGGCGTACCGCAGGTCGGTCGACTTCGCCACGGGTGAGATCAGCGCCGACTGCGAATCGTGGCGCAGCCGGGTCTTCGTCTCGCGCGCCGACGACGTGATCGTCCAGTACGTCACCGGGCCGGGGCTGGCCGTGGACGTGGCGCTCGACCACGCCCTGCCGGGCGCCCCGCCCCGTCTGGCCGTCGGCCGCAGCACCGTGCTCACCCCCGACGGGGCCCGGCTCACGCTGCGCGCGGGCTACCCCGACAGCGACCTCGCGTACACCGGTGCGACGGTGCTCCGCACGGAGGGCGGGCGGGTGTCGGTGGCGGGCGAGGGCGTCCGGGTCGAGGGGGCGAGGAGCCTGTTGCTGCTCACTCGGGTGCGCCGGCACACGGGCCACCTGGACCTCGCGGCGGAGTGCGCCGCGCTGCCCGGTGACGGGTACGACGCGCTGCTGTCCCGGCATGTGGCGCTGCACCGGCCGGCCTTCGGGCGGGCGGCGCTCACCCTGGACGCGGACCCGGCCGAACGGGCGCTGCCCGGCTCCGAGCTGGTGCGGCGTCCGGACAGCCCGGCCCTGCTGGAGCGGCTGTGCTCGGCGGGCCGCTACCACCTGCTGTCCGCGTCCGGGGCCCTGCCGCCCCGGCTGACCGGGCTCTGGACGGGTGACTGGGACACCGCCTGGTCGGGGGCGTTCACGACGAACGCCAACCTGAACCTCCAGATCGCCTCGGCCGCGGCGGCGGCGCTGCCCGAGGTGTCCGAGGCCCATGCGGCGCTGGTGTACGGGCAGCTCGCGGACTGGCGGGAGAACGCCCGGGCGATCTTCGGGGCGCGGGGCATCGTGGCTCCGTCGCACACGGACGGCGAGTCCGGGCACACCCGCCACTACCAGCGCGCCTACCCGCTGCATCTGTGGACGGCCGGCGCGGACTGGCTGCTGGAGCCGCTGATCGAGCACGCGGAGACGACGGGGGCCGAGGACCCCCGGCTGACGGCGGCGCTGCACGAAACAGCCCTGTTCTACGAGGACTTCCTCACCCGGACGGGCCCCGACGGACGGGTGGCCGTCGTGCCCTCGTACTCGCCGGAGAACCGTCCGGCCAACGCCAGCTGGGGCACGGTCGACGCGACGATGGACCTCGCGGCGGCCCGCCATGCGCTCACCGCGTCCGCCGACCGCTCCCCCGACGGCGCGGCGGCCGAGCGCCGCCGTGCGCTGGCGGACCGGCTCGCCGACTACCGGGTCAACGAGGACGGCGCGCTCGCCGAGTGGGCGTGGCCGGGCCTGATGGAGACGTACGACCACCGCCACCTCAGCCACCTGTATCCGGTGTGGCCGCTGGACGCGATCAACCCGTATGACACGCCCGGGCTGGCCGCCGCCGCGCACCGGGCGCTCGAACTGCGGGGCGCGGAGAACGACTCGGCCCACGGCCATCTGCACCACGCCCTGATCGCGACCCGGCTGCGGGACGGGGCGCGGGCCTCGGCGGCGGTCCGCTCGGTGCTGGCGGGTGACTTCTTCCACGACTCGCTGATGAGCGCCCACTACCCGGCCCGCGATGTGTACAACGCGGACGCTGCGCACGCCCTGCCCGCGGCCGTGATCGAGTCACTGGTCCAGTCGGCCCCGCACCGCCTGGTCCTGCTGCCCGCACCGCTCGCGGGCTGCCCGGCCGGTGAACTGCGCGGTGTCCGGGCCCGGTTCGGCGCGACCCTGGACCTGCGCTGGTGGGCGGACGGCACCGCGACGGCGGTAATGCGCCCGGACCGGGACGCCCGCGTCGAGGTCCGTACGGGCGACGCGCACACCCTCACCGAAGCCTCCGCCGGCTCCCCCTCGGCTCTTCTGGAGCTGACGGCCGGCGTGGACCGCGTCCTGGAACTCCGGCCGCGGTAGCACCTCCCCCCCACCCACCATGGAAGGACGACCATGGCACAACGCACCCTCAGCAGGCTGGCCCTGACCCCGGCGGTGGCGCTGGCGGCCCTCGTCGGCTTCGCCGCCGCCCCCGCCCAGGCGGCCGTCTGGTCCTCGTCGGACCAGTGGGGCACGTACACCACCTCCGACCACTACACCCTGTACAACAACATCTGGGGCTCCGGCGCGGGTGCCCAGTCCATCTGGGCCAATTCCTCGTCGAACTGGGGCGTCTGGGCGGACCACCCGAACACCGGCGGCATCAAGTCGTACCCGAACGCCAAGAAGGTGGTGAACAAGCCGATCGGCTCGCTGTCGTCGCTCACCAGCACGTACAACGTCACCGTCCCGTCGTCCGGCGCGTACAACACCTCGTACGACATCTGGGACAGCGACTACGACTACGAGGTCATGCTCTGGGTCAACTACAACGGTGCCGTGGGCCCGCTGGGCACCTCGCAGGGCAATGTGACGCTGGGCGGGCACACCTGGACCGTCTACAAGGGCGACAACGGCTCCAACCAGGTGTTCTCGTTCCTGCGCACCTCGGACTCCACCTCGGGAACGGTGAACATCCTGCCGATCCTGAAGTGGATCAAGGACACCAAGGGCTGGTGGGGCAACGAGACCATCGGTGACGTCCAGTTCGGCTACGAGATCACCTCGTCGGCCGGCGGGCTCGACTTCCGCACGAACGGGTTCGGCGTCTCGGCGAGCTGACCCGCGCGGCTGAGGAGCCGGCCCCCGCCCGGGGGCCGGCTCACACGTCACACCGGGGCCGGCCCCGTGCTCTCACGCAGCGTCAGTTCCGGTGCGAGCAGCTCGACTTCGTCGGTGCCCCGGCCGGTCAGTTTGGCGACGACGTGCTCGACGGAGCGGCGGCCCATCTCCTGGGCCGGCAGGGCGACGGAGGTCAGCCGCACCGATGCCTGGGTGGCCACCTGCTCGGGGCAGATCGCCACCACCGACACGTCCTCGGGGACGGCCCGGCCCTGCTGGCGCAGCAGGTTGAGCAGGGGCTCCACGGCCGCCTCGTTCTGCACGATGAAGCCGGTGGTGCCGGGGCGCTCGTCGAATATCCGGGACAGGGTCTGGGCCATCGCCGCGTACCCGCCCTCGCAGGGCCGGTGCAGGATGCGCACGCCGGTCTCCTGTGCCTTGGCGCGTATCCCGTCGACGGTGCGCTCGGCGAATCCGGTGTGGCGCTCGTAGACCGCGGCGGCCTCGCCGATGACGGCGATCTCGCGGTGCCCGAGGCCGGCCAGGTGCTCCACGCAGAGGGCCCCGGTCGCCTCGAAGTCGAGGTCCACGCAGGTCAGCCCGGCGGTGTCGGCGGGCAGGCCGATGAGCACGGCGGCCCGGTCGGTCTCGCGCAGCAGGGGCAGCCGCTCGTCGTGCAGTTCGACGTCCATCAGGATCATCGCGTCGGCCAGTGAGCTGCCGGCGATCCGCCGCACCGCCGCGGGCCCCTCCTCGCCGGTGAGGAGCAGGACGTCGTAGCCGTGGGTGCGGGCGGTGGTGGCGACCGCGATGGCGATCTCCATCATCACGGGCACGTACATGTCGGTGCGCAGCGGCACCATCAGCGCGATGATGTTCGACCGGCTGCTGGCGAGCGCCCGGGCCCCGGCGTTGGGGTGGTAGCCGAGCTGCTGGATGCTGCGTTCGACGCGCTCACGGGTGGCGACGGAGATGGAGCGCTTCCCGCTGAGGACGTAGCTCACCGTGCTCGCGGAGACTCCGGCGTGCTGCGCGACCTCGGCCAGGGTGACCATGCGGCTCTCCCTCACCGATGAGATGTGGCGAAGCGCTTCGACTCCGCTCTCCCCACCTGTGACGCGGAGAGACAGCGCGAGCCTAGCCCTGCCGTGACGGCATGTCCAGACCACTGTCGAAGCGCTTCGATACCTTTGTGCGCGTCGACTACCGCAACGATATGCCCGCCGCCCGCCGTCCCGTCACACCGGCTCAGCCGCCGAGCACAACGGGGAAGGACTCCATGTCGTTCCGCGCCATCACCGGGAGGCTGCGCAGCCGGCAGCCCGACGGGGACGACCGGTCCGCGGTCGTCCCGGCGCATCGCGCGGTGGACGCTCCGGGGCTCGGCCCGGAAGCCGGGGTCCCCGGAGCGGCACGGCGCCGGCGTGTGGCGGGCAGCCGGACGGGGCGCTCCGGGGCGCCGGCGCGGGCTCGGCCGGGGAGGGGCGCTCATAGATCCCGGCTCCGGTGGCGGGCGACTGCACGCGCCACGATCACGCGATCAACTCTCGTTCACTAGAAGGATTTTATGGGTTCCAGGACGGTCGTTCGCGATCAACCCCGGACCGTGGACGGTCGGACCGGCCGGTCCGCACGCAGCCTCACCCGGTGCGCAGCCCCGGATCGCTCAGCCCGGGCGCGCCCGTCTCGACGTGCCCGGCGAAGCGCCGCAGGAAGGTGGCGTCCACATCGCTCGTGACGGTGACGTCGTACCAGCGCTTGCTGCGGCGCAGGTCGAGCGTCTGCGCGACGGTCTGCCCCGGTCGCACGGTGACCGTCCGCACCTCTCCCCCGTACGCGGCGGCGCTGCGCAGGGTCAGCCGGACGGAGCCGGTGCCGGTGTGGGTGAACGTGAGTTCGAGGTTGCCGGTCGCGGTGTGGTGACGTGCCGTCACCTCGGGCCCCGCCGCCTTGCCGGGGCTGCGGAAGGAACGCAGGAAGCCGTTCGGTCCGTGGACGGTGAGGTCGGTGACGCCCTTGGAGTACGCGGTGTTCCAGGAGTCCGCGACCGAGGCGCCCGCGTGCGTGGTGTAGGTCCAGGGCCCGTCCGTGCGGTTGCCGGAGGTGACGAGGAACTGCGCGCCGGCCGCCGGTCCCCCGCCGAAGGTGAGCCGGAACGTGCCGGTGGCCGGGTCGGCCGCGCCGTCCACCAGGGGCGCGTAGGGCAGGGGGCGGGTCGGGCGCGACCCGGGCTCCTGCTTCGGCACCGCACCGGTGGCGGGCGGGACGGGCACGTAGTCGGGGTGCCGGTCGCCGTCCGGGGGCTCGTAGGCGGCGGTGGACGGCAGCCCGGGCGAGGAGGGGTCCGTACGCCGGAAGTCGAAGGCGGAGGTCAGGTCGCCGCAGACGGCCCGCCGCCAGGGCGAGATGTTGGGCTCGTGGACCCCGAAGCGCCGCTCCATGAACCGGATGACGGAGGTGTGGTCGAAAACCTCCGAGCAGGCGTAGCCACCGGTGCTCCACGGCGACACCACGGTCATCGGCACCCGCTGGCCGAGCCCGTAAGGACCCGCCGCGTACCGCAGGTCGCCCGGGAAGTAGTCGGCGGCGGTCTCCACGGTGGACAGCCCCTGCGCGGGCCCGGACGGGACGTACGGCGGGACCACGTGGTCGAAGAACCCGTCGTTCTCGTCGTACGTGATGAAGAGGGCGGTACGGCCCCAGACCTCCGGGTCCGAGGTCAGCGCGTCCAGGACCTGCGCGATGTACCAGGCGCCGTAGTTCGCGGGCCAGTTGGGGTGCTCGCTGTACGCCTCGGGCGCCACGATCCAGGACACCGAGGGCAGCGTGCCGGCCCTGATGTCGGCCTTCAGGTCGTCCAGCAGACCGCCCCCGTTCTTCAGGTCGCTGCCGGTGCGGGCCTTGTCGTACAGGGCGTCGCCGGGCCGGGCGTCGCGGTAGGAGTCGAAGTACAGCAGCGAGTTGTCGCCGTAGGTGCCCCGGTACGCGTCCCCGATCCAGCCCCAGGACCCGGCGGCGTCCAGGCCGTCGCCGATGTCCTGGTACACCTTCCACGACACCCCGGCCTCCTCCAGGCGCTCCGGATAGGTCGTCCAGCCGTACCCCCGCTCGTCGTTGCCCAGCTCGGGCCCGCCGCCGGCGCCGTCGTTGCCGGTGTACCCGCTCCACAGGTAGTAGCGGTTGGGGTCGGTCGAGCCGATGAACGAGCAGTGGTAGGCGTCGCAGACGGTGAACGCGTCGGCGAGGGCGTAGTGGAACGGGATGTCCTCCCGGGTGAGGTGGGCCATCGTGGTCGCCGTCTTGGCGGGCACCCACCGGTCGTAGGCCCCCTTGTTGAACGCCCGGTGGCCGCCCGCCCAGTCGTGGTTGAGGTCCTGGAGGAACTGCATCCCGAGGGCGTCGGCCGGCGGCCGGAACGGCAGCACCTCCTGGCCGGCCGCATCCGTCTGGTGCCAGACCGGCTTGCCGCTGGGCAGGGTGACCGGGCGCGGGTCGCCGTAGCCGCGTACGCCTTTCATCGTCCCGAAGTAGTGGTCGAAGGAACGGTTCTCCTGCATCAGGACGACGATGTGCTCGACGTCCTCGATGGTGCCCGTGCGCCCCCGCGCGGGAAGGGTCGCGGCGCGGGCGATGCTGCTCGACAGGGCGGTGAGGGCGACGGAGCCCCCGGCGAGCTTCAGGAGCCCGCGGCGGTCGATTTCTGCCATGGATGGATGCCTTCGCGGTGGGGGGATGTGGGGTGGAAAGCGACTGGAGTGTTCCAGACCCGCCGGTCTCCGCGTAAGACCCTTGCCGTGTGCACGGAGCGACGCCGGGCGGAACAGTCGGCGAACCTACCCACCGGGGCCGGGTCCATTCCCCGGGCATCCCGGAAACCGAGCGGCGGCCCGGGCCCGTTACGACACGCTCGCGGAGATCACGCGCGACGCCGGAACCGGTGGTGCGTGAGCCCCGTCCGGCCGGAACGGCGGTGTGGAGCACCGGTGCCGGGGCCCTTCGCCCGGCGGCGGGTCGAGCGGTGACGTGTACGTGCCGCCCGTCACGAGGCCCGCGTCGGCCATGCGGTCGTACTCGGTCAGGATGAGGTCCCTGGTGCGGTAGCCGCCGTACCGGGCCTCGTCCTTGCGCCGGACGATGGGGAAGGTGTCCAGGATGTACGCGGTGTCGGCACGGCCGATCCCGTACAGGTGGAAGAAGAACGCGTCGAGTTCCGCGCGGATCCGGCTGCGGCGGTCCTCGTCCCAGCGGAACGGGCCGCGCGTGTCGCCCAGGGCCACGGCGAAGGGGGTCATGTCGTTCGCGGTGCAGGTGAGTTCCAGGACGCGCGGGATCAGGAAGTCCGTGTGGCGGTCGGCGGTCTCCGGGGGCAGGACGGGGAGTTGGCGGATGTAGAAGAAGTTGAGGTTGAGTCCCGCGGCCTTCTGGCGGGTGACGTAGTCGTAGACGAAGGAGTTGAAGTGGGCCACCAGGGCGGCGCTGTCGCGTGAGCTCCTGGTGTGCAGCAGGAAGACGGAGTCGCCGATCGCCGCCGGGGGCAGGATCGCGGAGATCATGGTGCGCTGGTTGGTGGGGCTGCTGATACGGAGGAAGGCGAGACGGCCGGGCGGGGTGCCGGACGGTGTCTCGGCGCGGTCCACCCAGTTGCCGGGGAGGGCCAGCCGGGACGGGGAGGCCCAGGCGGCGGAGGTCAGGTAGGCGGGCTGGTTCTGGCGCTTGACGGCGGTGGCGCTCTTGACCACGTCGGCCGCGCGGTGGTTGTAGGCGTCGACCATCTTGGCCTCGTACAGCGGGAGCATGATCCGCTCGCCGTTGACGTAGTGGTTTCCGGCCGCCTGCCAGCCGGTGGCCGTCAGCTCCTCGCGGGTGCGGAAGCGGTGCGAGTCGTTGGCCATGTGGAACATCGTGCCGAAGGCGACGCCCCACGGGTTGCCCTCCGGGGCGCCCTCATCGATCAGGACGGGGAGTCGCGCGTAGATGCCGAGGGTGATCTCGGCGTCACGGCGGGTCCGGAAGACCGGGCAGGTCCCCGTGTTCGGGTTGAGGAGCATGATCTCCTCGGGCGTGAGGACGAACACGCGCTCCTCATCGGCCAGTTCGGCCGGGTCGCGGAGGAAGAAGGCGAACCTGGCGGCGGGTTCGCGCAGGGCCCGGCCGGTCAGGGACAGGATGCTGAACTTGAACGAGCGGTGGACGTCGGGAAAGACGGGCGCGGCGTTCTCGAAGTCGTACAGCGCGGCGAGCGTGCCCCTGTCGACCAGGTCCTTGAAGTAGAAGCGGGTCGTCGCGTCCGTGGCGATGCCCGTCGGCACGATCATGCCCATCCGGCCGCGCGGGCCGGTCAGCGCAAGGCCCGCCTCGGCGAACACCGCGTACGTGTTGATGTCGCCGCGCCCGGTGAGCGGGTACCGTCCGCCGTTGCGCAGGAAGTGGCTCGTCCCCTCCGCCGTGCGCTTGGCCGCTTCGAACGCGGTGTGCAGGGCGGTGCGGCCCGGGTCCTCCTTCAGCGCCGCGATCAGGCGTTTGCGGGCGGCGGCGGTCTTCGCGGCGGCGATCTCCGCGTCGTGCTGGGCGAAGAACTCCTGCTCCTGGAGCTTGATGCGCTCCCAGGGCGGATTGCCCAGGACGCAGTCGAAGCCGCCGGTGCCGTCCGCGCCGAAGACCTCGGGGAACTCCAGGTGCCAGTGGAAGAAGCGGTACCGGTCCCGCAGCCGCGCGATCTCCTCGTGGGTCGGCCGGGGCGCGCCCCGCAGGTCGCGGAGGACCGCGTCGGTCACCGCCGGCGGCGCGTCGGCCGTCCTGCGCCACAGGAACGCCGCGCACCAGGCGTCGGCGGCGTCGTGCCCCGGTTCCGGGTCCCGGCCGCCCGAGGCCGTCCGCTCGGCCCTGTTCCGCTTCCTCAGGGCCCCGGCATGCGCGCGGTCGTCGCCCGCGAGCGGGGTGAACGCGGCGTCCGGGACACCGCGCCGCAGCAGGTCCGGCACCGCGCCGATCAGGGCGTTGCCGTGCTTGACGCGGGCGTCGAGGAAGGTGAGCGGCCGGCCGGGCTCCGGGGCCTCCAGCCACAGGGCCATCCTGGCCAGTTCGACGGCCATGGGGTCCAGGTCCACGCCGTGCACGCAGTGGGCGACGACCTGGTGGAGCACGTCGCGGAACGGCTCCGCCGTGCGTCCGCGCACGGCCTCGACGCGCCGGGCGATGCGGCGGGCCGCCGCGACCAGGAAGTGGCCGGAGCCGCAGGCCGGGTCGCAGACGGTGAGCGCGAGCAGCTCCCGGGCGGCGGCCTCGCCCGGGTCGGCGGCGCCCGATGCCTCGCCGCGTGCGACGGCGGCGTCGAGGACCGGGTCGAGGGTGGCGTCGAGCAGGCACTCCACCAGGGCGGCCGGGGTGTAGTAGGAGCCCGACGTCTTACGGGCGTTGCCCGCCACCCCGACCAGCGCGAAGGACCGGTCCGCCGCGTCGATCCGGGGCACGAGCTGGAGGAGCGACTCGTGGACGGAGCCCAGTTCCTCCGCTTCCAGGCGGCCGAAGTCGACCTCCCGGGCGCGCCGCGTACCCGGATCCGGGGCTTCCGACAACTGGCGCACCGCGGTGAGCAGGTCCTCGTCGGACAGGGCGAGCCCGTGCAGCGGGGCGTCGGCCTCCGTCGCGGTGAACATGCCGCCGAGCCCGGGCAGGCCGAGGCCGGGGTCCCCGTCCGGAGCGCCGAGGGCGTCGAGGACGGTGCGCAGCGCCGCGTACGGACTCCCGTGCTCCGCGGCGCCGCGCGCGTGGGCGCGCAGGCGGGCGGTGGAGAAGCGCGTCGCGTATCGCGCTCTGGCCCGGGAGGTCGCTTCCGGGGACAGCAGGGCGCCGCGGTCCTCGGTGACGAAGAGGAAGAGGAGCCGGAAGACGAGGCGCAGCAGGGCGTGGTGCAGGGCGGGGGCGTCCGCGTGTGCGCGCAGCGCCGTGTTGGCGGGGTGGCGCAGGAAGCCGGTGCCGAGGGTGGTGAGCGCGGCGCGCACCCCCGGGCGGAGCCGGTCCGGGGTCCGGCTGCTGGGGAGGGCGGGCATCAGACGGACTTCCCGGCGGTGACGGTGGGGAGCGGAGACGGCGACCGAAATCGTATCCGAGGCGGTCGGCGTGCGGGGGCCGCCCGCCCGGTGTTGGCTATCCTGACGCCCGTTGCGGATGTGATCACGGACGGACGACAGGGCCGGGGGGCCACGGGCGCGGACGGCGCGTCCGGCGAGGGGAGAGTCACGTGCAGGGTGCCGCGAGCCGGGGGGCGGCCAGGAAGGCCGAGCAGGCGTGGAACCAGGGGATGGCCCTCATGCGGCAGGGGGACGGCACGGGCGCCGCCGCGCAGTTCGCGCTCGCCACACGGCACGACCCGAGCGCCGCCGACGCCTGGCTGGGCCTGCATGTGACCGGCACGGACCAGAAGGCTGCGCTGGACGGCCTGCTGCGCTCCTCGGCGCGGTTCGGGGCGCTGCGGTCGAAGTACCAGTCGCCGTTCCGGTCCACCTTCCAGATCGGTCACTACGTCACCTTCCGGCTGGAGACCTCCCGCGACCTGTGGCTGGCGGCCATGTCGGCGTTCCTGGACGACCGGCGGCTGGACGAGGCGTGGAAGGGACTCTCCACGGCGCTGCTGGACTGCGACGAGACCCGGTTCATCTGCACCCGGTACGCGTTCCTGAAGGAGGACTGGCCGCTCGTCCTGAGGTACGCGCCCGGGATCGGTGACGCGTTCCTGCGCGACGAGGCCCAGTTGTACGTGGGCTGCTCGCTGTTCGCCCAGGGGGTCTGCCACGAGTCGCTGAACGTGCTGTCCGCGCTGCCGGGCAAGCTGGAACGGGGCAGCAGGTTCGATGCCGAGGTGAAGTACTTCATGGGGCGGTCACTGGAGGCGCTGGGCCGCGAGGAGGAGGCGCTGCAGCGGTACCAGTACGCGTTCCGGTGCGCGCCCGACCTGCTCGACGTGGAGTCGCGCGCCCAGGCCCGCCCGGTGGGCAAGACGGCCCCGGCACCCGCGTCCCCGGTCGCGGCGACGGCGGGCGGGGGCCCGTCGGGCGCCGGTTCCGGCGGCGAGGGCGACGGCGGGCTGTCGGCCGAGGACCGGGCCCGGGTGCTCGCCGAGGCGCAGCGGGCGCTCGACGCCATGATCGGCTTGCAGCCGGTGAAGCGCCAGGTGCTCACGCTGATCGCGCAGCTGCGGATGTCCGCGCTGCGCGAGGAGCAGGGTCTGCCCGGCGGGGCCCGCCCCCGGCACTTCGTCTTCGCGGGGCCGCCCGGCACCGGCAAGACGACCGTGGCCCGCATCATCGGCCAGGTCTTCGCCGGGCTCGGGCTGCTGAGTTCGGGGCATGTCGTGGAGGCCCAGCGCGCCGACCTGGTCGGACAGCACCTGGGGTCGACGGCCCTCAAGACCAACGCGGTCATCGACTCGGCGCTGAACGGGGTGCTGTTCATCGACGAGGCGTACTCGCTCAACATCACCGGGCTCAACGGCGGCGACGCCTTCGGCAAGGAGGCGACCCAGGTCCTGCTGAAACGGGCCGAGGACGACCGGGACCGGCTCGTCGTCGTACTCGCCGGATATCGGGACGAGATGTCGGAGCTGCTCGCCACCAACCCGGGACTGGTCTCCCGGTTCAACACCCGCGTCGACTTCCCCTCGTACTCCGCCGAGGAACTGTCCAGGATCGCCCGGTCCGTGCTGGCGTCGCAGGGCGACGAACCGGACGCGGGCGCGCTCGACGTCCTGGATTCTCTGTGCACGGCGATCGTGGACGGCGGCAAGGCCGATCTGGTGGGCAACGCCCGGTTCGCCCGCGAGCTGTGCGCGAAGGCGTCCGCGCAGCGCGATCTGCGGCTGTACTCCGCGCACACCGACTCCACGCCGACCCGGGAGGAGATGGTCACCGTCCTCGCCTGGGACATCGTCGCCGCGCACGACGAGCTGATGGAGGCCCACCGGGACGCGGAGGAGGCGTAGGCCCTGTCTACGATCGATCGCGTGTGCGCACATGTGGTCGTTGCCGAGGACGACGAGAACCAGGCCGAGCTCCTCCGCCGTTACCTCGAACGGGAGGGCCACCGGGTGACCGTCGCGCCCGACGGTCTCGCGGCTCTCGACGCGGTCCGGCACCGCGAACCCGATCTGCTGGTCCTCGACGTGATGATGCCCCGGGCCGACGGCCTGGACGTCGTACGCGTGCTGCGCGCGGAGCACCGGGAGCTGCCGGTCCTGATGCTGACCGCCCGCACCACGGAGGACGATCTGCTGCTCGGCCTCGATCTGGGCGCCGACGACTACATGACCAAGCCCTACAGCCCGCGCGAGCTGATGGCCCGGGTGCGCACGCTGTTGCGCCGCAGCCGACGGGGCACGGGCGGCGAGCCGGAGGATGCCGGGGTGCTGCGGGTGGGGGTGCTGGTCGTCGATCCGGTCCGGCACGTGGTCTCGGTGGACGGGCGTGCCGTGGAGTGCACCCCGGGCGAGTTCCGGATCCTCGCCGCGCTCGCCGCCGAGCCGGACCGGGTGTTCTCCCGGCAGCAGCTGCTCGGCGAACTGCACGGTTTCGACCGCTACATCAGTGACCGGACCGTCGATGTGCACGTGATGAACCTGCGCAAGAAGATCGAACCGGCCCCGCGCCGGCCCGTCCGGCTGCTGACCGTCTTCGGTGTCGGCTACAAGCTGACGGACCCGGCGAAGGCGGCGGCCCGTGCGGCGACTTCGTAGCCCGGGGCGTCCGGGAGCGGGCGGCGCACGGCGGCGCGTGCCGCTGCGCAAGAGCCTCTTCGCCCGGCTGCTGGCGGTCTCCGCCCTGGTAGCGGCCTGTTCGGTGGCGGCGACCGCCTGGCTCGCCGTGCAGACGACCTCGGGCGCGATCCGCCAGGAGCAGGGCCAGAATCTGGCCGCCGACGCCCGGATCTACCACCGTCTGCTCGGTTACGCGGCGGCTCATCCGACCTGGGACGGTGTCGGGGCCACGGTGCGCGAGCTGGCGGAGCAGTCCGGGCGGCGGATCGCGTTGACGACCCAGGCCCGCGCCCCGCTGGCGGACTCGGCGGACCCGGGCGCGGCGGCGCTCCCGGCGCAGGCGTCGGCGGTGGTCGATCCGCTGTCCGTGGACACCGCGCTGTCGGCGGGCGCCGGGGCGACGGGCACCACCACGGACCGGGTCGACCCGCGCGCGGTGGGGCCGTTCCGGCTGCCCGCGGCGGAGCGGTCCCGGCTGCGGAGGACGGCCGAGCGGGGCGTGGCCTGCCTGGGCGACTACGGGATCGCCGCCGATGTGGTGGCCGGTACGAGCGGCCGTCCGCTGATCCAGGTGGTGGGCGGCAACGACCCCGACCGTATCCGGGGCACCGGCTGCGCCGTGGACGCGCTGGACACCCCGACGGCCACGGAGCGGAAGGCGCTGAAGGCGCTCAACCGGCTGGCCGACGCCTGTCTGGAGCGCCAGGGCCGCGACGGCGTCCACCTCACGCTGGGCCTCTCCTGGGGTCAGGCGGCCGAGCCCGTACCGGCGGAGGCGGTGCCGGTGCCCGCGGCTCCGATGGCCACGATGCCGCCGACCGTCATGCCGAGCGCGGTGCCGTCCGCGGCACCCCGCACGGCGCCGCGCGACCTGCCCAGTACGGTGCCGGGCCCCGGCGGCGAGCAGACGGCCGCCACCGGCGGGAACGACCGGGCCGTCGCCTCCTGCGTGGGCACGGCCCGCCGGGAGCAGCTGAGTTCGTACGTGGCCTCACCCGCCCTGCTGTTCATCGGCGACCCGGGTGGCGCGACCGTGCCCGGTTTCGACCTCTCACCGGCGAACACGGCGCGGATCGCGGGCGCGGCGGCTCTGGTGCTGGCCCTGACCGTGGGCGCGTCGGTGCTCGTCGGCGCCCGTCTCGTGCGCCCGCTGCGGGCGCTGACGGGGGCCGCCCAGCGGATGCGGGACGGGGAGGACACCGCGCCGGTGGTGGTCGCCGCGGACAACGAGATCGGGCGGCTCGCCGCCACGTTCAACGACATGTCCGCCCACCGCGCCCGCCTGGAGGCGCAGCGCAAGGCCATGGTCAGCGACGTCGCCCACGAACTGCGCACCCCGCTCAGCAACATCCGGGGCTGGCTGGAGGCGGCGCAGGACGGGGTGGCGGACCCGGACCCGGAGTTCATCGCTTTCCTGCACACGGAGGCGGTCCAGCTCCAGCACATCATCGACGACCTCCAGGACCTGGCGCAGGCCGACGCGGGTGCGCTGCGGCTGCACCCCGAACCGGTGGACGCGGCGGAGCTGTTGGGGCAGGTCGCCGCCGCGCACCAGGCCCGGGCCGACGCGGCGGGCGTCGCGCTGGGCGTCCGGCCGCCGGACCGCCCACTGCCACCGCTGACGGCCGACCCGGTCCGGCTGCGGCAGGCGGTGGGCAACCTGGTGTCGAACGCGGTGCGCCACACCCCGGCGGGCGGGGAGGTCACGCTGCGGGCGTACGGCTCCGAGGACGGGGACGCGGTGCTCGTGGACGTC
Source organism: Streptomyces sp. SAS_281 (assembly GCF_052542855.1). Taxonomy (NCBI): domain Bacteria; kingdom Bacillati; phylum Actinomycetota; class Actinomycetes; order Kitasatosporales; family Streptomycetaceae; genus Streptomyces; species Streptomyces sp. SAS_281. Next base: position 12,278 of record NZ_JBMNDO010000071.1, on the reverse strand, counting down.
GCCGACACGGGCGGCGGCATCCCGGCCGGCGACCTGGTCCGCGTCTTCGACCGGTTCTGGCGCGGCGAGAAGTCCCGCTCCCGGCGCACGGGTGGCAGCGGCCTGGGCCTGGCGATCGTGCGGAAGCTGGCGGAGGCGCACGGCGGCACGGCCACGGCGGTGAGCACCCCCGGCGAGGGCTCGGTGTTCACGCTCCGCCTCCCGGCAGGCGAGGCGGCCCCTGGTGCTCCGGTCGACCCTGATGCGATGAACACAACGATCTGACAGCTTCCTCACAACTTGGCGCGAGCCTGTCCGCATGCCTCGCGCCGCGGTGCGCACCCGCTCCGCGGCCGCCCCTGAGGCCCATCCGGAACGGAGCCCTGCCCATGCCCCTGCGTACCACCCTGCGCACCGCACTCCTCGCCGCCGTCGCGGCCGGTGCGGTCTGCGTACCCGCCACCGCCGCCTTCGCCGACTCCTCGCCGGCGCCCTCGACGGCGGCGACCGAGCCGACCGTGGCGCCGTCGGCCGCGCCGTCCGCCGTGCCGTCGGCCGAACCGACGGAGGCGCCCTCGGCGGTGCCCTCCGCGGCGCCGCGCGGCGGCGTCGCCGCCGGTGAGCGGCCGGCCGGCTCCTCGGGCAGCGGAACGACCGCGCTCGCGGGCTCCGCGGCGGCCGCGCTGCTGCTGGGCGGCGCCGGGACGGTCGTCGTCCGCCGCCGCACCGCCCGCCGCGACGGCTGACCCGTCCGCGGCCGATGAGTCACAGTGGGGCCGCCCCTCTCGACCCGGGCGGCGCCACTGCCGTACGTACGACCTCTGGAGCCCTGTCCCATGCGCCGCACCGCCCTCCCCGTCGCCGCCGTCCTGGCCCTCGCCGCGCTCGCGGCGCTGACCGGCTGCTCCGGTGACCCCGCCCCACGGCCCGCGAAGGCCCCCGCGTCGTCAGCGGCCGCCGAGGCCCCCGCCCCCAGCGCCACCGCCACCGCCGAGCCGCCCGCCCATGTCTCCATCCCGTCCCTGGGCGTGGACAGCGACATCATGCGGCTCGGCCTCAACCCGGACCGCTCGGTCGAGGTCCCGCCGGCCGACCAGGGCATGACGACCGGCTGGTACACGGGGAGCGCCGTGCCCGGCGAGCCCGGCGCGGCGGTGCTGATCGGCCACAACGACACCCGCTTCGGCCGGGCCGTCTTCCACGACCTGAAGAAGATCGCCAAGGGGGCGGAGATCGTGGTCCGCGATGCCCGGGGCGCGGACACCCGCTTCGAGGTCACCGCCCGCGAGACGGTGCGCAAGAACGCCTTCCCGACGGCCCGCGTCTACGGCCGCACCACGGAACGGGCTCTGCGCCTGATCACCTGCGACGGCGCGTTCGACGCCGCCGGGCACCCGGTGGACAACCTCATCGTGTACGCGAAGCGGATGTGACCGGGGCGCCGGACGCCTTCAGCCCCGGCGCTTCGCCAGCCGCTGCCGCCGCGCCTCGTACAGGACGATGGACGCCGCGTTCGAGGCGTTGAGGGAGCTGGCCGAGCCCGTCATCGGGATGCTGACGACGTGGTCGCAGCGCTCGCGCCAGGCGTTGCTGAGGCCCGCCGTCTCGTTGCCGATGAGGAGCAGGACGGGCTGGGTCAGGTCGAACTCGGAGGCGTCGCACTCGCCGTCCTCGTCGGTGCCGACGACGACCACGGGGCGTCCCCGGTCGCGCTCGGCGTCCAGCCAGTCGCCGACCTCGCGGTGGGAGGGGGTGCGGACGACGGGAAGGGCGAAGAAGGAGCCGGTCGTCGCGCGGACCGCCTTCGGGTCGTACGGGTCGGCCGCGTGCCCCGTCACGATGAGCCCGCGGGCGCCGAAGGCGTCGGCGGAGCGGACGATGCTGCCGATGTTGCCGGGCTGCGTCGGGCGGTCGAAGACGAGGCCGAGGAAGTCCTCGTCGACCCGGATGCGGGTCAGGTCGTCCGGCTCCATCCCGACCACGGCCAGGACCTCGGGGGCGCCCTCGGCCTTCTCGCTCAGCTCCGCGAGCAGGTCGGGGGCCATGGCGATGCGTTCCGTGCTGATCCCGCGCACCAGCTCCTCCGCCCAGCGGGAGAGCGGGCGGCTCGCGTCGTACAGGAGGGAGCGGATGGTCCAGCCGTGCTCGACGGCCATGGTGATCGGCCGGACGCCCTGGACGATGAACTCGCCGGCGCGTCCGCGCTTGGTCCGGTTGGTGAGCAGCGTCTGGAACTGCTGAAAGCGGGCGTTGCGGGTCGTGATCCGCTGCACAGCCACCGGGGGTTCCTCCAAGGGGTGATCGGCCGCTCCGGCGGTGGCGCGGGGCCGCCCCGGAAACCAGAAATTCCCACGGTTCGCGATGAACCGTGGGAACTGGATGAGTGTCCGAGGGGGGACTTGAACCCCCACGCCCGATAAAGGGCACTAGCACCTCAAGCTAGCGCGTCTGCCATTCCGCCACCCGGACCAGGTGATCCGCCCCGGTTTCCCGCGGCGACAAAGAAAACAATACCAGGGGTTTGGGGTGCGTTTCACCTGGATATCGGGTGGCCCGCCGGGGAACATTGCGCTGGTCAGTGCGGTGCGGGCGGCTCCGGGGAGTGTTTCGGCCCGGGGCCGCTCCCGGCCCGTACGGACCGTCGCCGCGTACGTACGGACCGTGCCGCCGGAGGGTCGGCGGCGCGTTCCGCCGGTGGCCGGGCGGGGCGGGTTACTTTCGCCTGCATGAGTGATCGAGGATCCCGTCCTCCCCGCACGCTGTCGCCGCTGCGCGAACACCTGCGCGAGACGTTCTGGTTCGCCCCGGCTCTGACGCTGGTCTGCGCGTGCGTGCTCTGGTTCGCCGCCTCGGCACTGGACGAGCGGATCATCGCGTACCTGCGCGAGGAGCAGGCGTACGACGAGATCGCGGACCTGGTGAAGGTCGCCGAGGACACCAAGCAGATCGTCGTCACGGTCAGCTCGGCGATGATGACCTTCATCGGTGTGGTGTTCAGCATCTCGCTGGTCGCGGTGCAGATGGCGAGCGGCCAGCTCACGCCCCGGGTGGTGCGGATCTTCGTACGGAGCCGCATCAGCAAGCTGACGCTGTCGGTGTTCCTCGCGACGTTCGTGTTCTCGCTGCTGGTCCTCAGCTCGTACGAGAGCGAGACCGACCCGCGCCGGGTCACCTCGCTGCCGTTCGTGCAGAGCGTGCTGACCGCCCTGCTCGTCGGGCTGAGCCTGCTCCTCTTCATCGCGTACGTGAGCTCCACGCTGCGCCTGATGCAGAACGGGCCGGTCCTCGACCGCATCACCCGGGACACCTTCCGGGTACTGGGCCGGATGCCCGCCGGCCGCCCGGGCGAGGAGCCGCTGCCCGAGGAGACCGGGCAGATCCTGTACGAGGGGCGGGCCGGGGTGCTCCGCGATGTCAACGTGGCCCGGCTGGTCCGGGCCGCCCGGCGCCAGGGCGTGGTGCTCCGGCTGATCCCCCGGCTCGGGGACTTCGTGGTGCCGGGAACGCCGGTGCTCGCCGTGCACGGCGGGGCGGCGCCGGCCCGGCGCACCCTGCGGTACACGGTGTCGGTGGGTGTCGAGCGCACCCTGCACCAAGACCTGGCGTTCGGGCTGCGCCAGCTGTCGGACATCGCGCTGCGGGCGCTGTCCGCCGCGGTGAACGACCCGACGACGGCCGTGCAGTGCCTGGACCGGATCGTGCAGTTCCTGGCGGCGGCGGTGCGGCTGCCGCTGGGCACCGTGCACCACCGCGACCGCCGAGGCGCGGTGCGGCTGGTGCAGGACGTGCCGGGGTGGGAGGACCTGGTGGACCTGGGCTTCGAGGAGGTGCGCCGGTGCGCGGCGGGCGCCCCGCAGGTGACCCGGCGGATGCTCGCCGGGATCGACGACCTGGTGCCGCTGGCCGGGCCGGACCGGCGGGGGCCGCTCGTCCGGCACCGCACACTCCTCGTACAGGCGGTGGAGCGCGCGGTGCCGGACGCCGACGAGCGGGCGTTCTCGCTGCTGCCGGACCGGCAGGGCATCGGCTGACGCCGCCGCGCCGGGCCTCTCCCTACTTGCGCAGCGCCGCGATGCCCTCGTAGCCGATCCGCGCGTGGTTCAGGGACTGCGCGGGGTCGGCCGGGCTCGGTGCGTTGTCCTGCTCGACCATCGGGTTGCGGTACTGGGCCTGCCCGACGCGGGAGAAGAACGTCCGGTAGTCGATGACTCCGGTGCCGAACGGGACCATGTCGTAGCCGTCGCCGCTGCTGGTGTTGGCGACGCCGTCCTTGGCGTGGAACAGCGGGTAGCGCTTGTTGTTGCGGCGGACCAGGGCCGCCGGGTCGAAGACGTTCTCCCGCTGCGATCCGTCGAGGGCGGTGTAGGTGTGGAACTTGTACTGGGCGACGTGCGCCCAGAAGACGTCCATCTCCAGCCAGACGGCCTTCGGGTCGGTGACCTCCAGGAAGTACTCGAGCTTGCGGACGCCGGAGCTGCGGGTGGGCCGTCCCTGCGCGTCCAGCGGCCCGCCGTCGAGCAGGAAGCCGTAGGCCGCGTCGTGGTTGTGCGTGTACAGCTTGATGCCCGCACCGCGCGCGATCCGACCCAGGGCGTTCCATTTGTCGGCGGCCACGTCCCAGTCGGCCCGGTAGGCGCTGCCGGTGGGGTCGCCGCCGGTGCCCATGTGCTCCATGCCGAGGATGTTCGCTATCTCCAGGTTCCGCTTGAACTCGTCCAGGTCGCTCTGGTTCAGGGGCCAGGACGACGGGATGAAGCCGTGGTTGCCCTGCGCGCGCAGGCCGTACTCGTCCAGCCACGAGCGCAGCAGCTTCGCGCCCTCGACCGTTTGGAGGTTGCTGCCGCCGGGCGCGTTGGCGTGCTGGCCGTATCCGGCGAACTCGACCTGCCGGTAGCCGAAGCGGGCCAGCTGCTTGAAGACCTCGCGGAAGCCCGAGGGGAGGCCGGTGCTGAGCGGGTCCCGGCCCGTGGCGTCGCGCACGGTGTACAGGATGATGCCCCTCTTGTCCGCCGGGACGAGAGCCTGCCCGTGCCCGTGCCCGTGCCCGGGGTGGGCGGCGGGCTGGGCGAAGGCGGGCGGAGCGCCGAAGGCGGGGGCGGCGATCGCCGTCGCGGCGGCGGCGGTGCAGGTGCTGAGGAAGCGCCGGCGGCTGACTCCGAGGCTGCGGCGCAGTCCGCCGTCCGTTTCGGATGCGTCGTTGTACACGGTCATGGTGTGTCCTACCTTCGATCGGAACTCGGCCGGTCCCCGGGGAGTCCGGCCAGCGTGAGGAGCAGGGACTTCACTTCGGTGGCCCGGACGGGTCCGGTGAACGCGTGGGGGGTGGAGCAGAGGATGAGCGGCCCTTCTTCGTCGCTCGGGGGGAGGCGGCCGTGGCTGCCCCGGATGGGTGAGGGATCGAGCGGCACGACCGCCAGGCGGTAGCGCATGCCGAGCTTCTTGCGGGCGATGGCCGTGGCCGCCTTGACCCGGACGTACGGGTCCTCGGGGTCCATGAAGAGCTCGACCGGGTCGTAGCCGGGTTTGCGGTGGATCTCGACGAGCTGCGCGAAGTCGGGCGCGCGGTCGTCGTCGAGCCAGTAGTAGTACGTGAACCAGGCGTCCGGGTCGGCGACGGCGACCAGCTCTCCGGAGCGGGGGTGGTCCAGACCGTGTGCCTTCTTCCCCTCGTCGTCGAGGAGGAGGCCTACGCCCGGGAGTCCGGCCAAGGCTTCGCGGGCGGCTTCGAGGTCTTCGGGCCGGCGTACGTAGATGTGCGCGATCTGGTGGTCGGCGACGGCGAATGCCCTCGATGTCATCGGGTCCAGGTACTCCATGCCGTCCTGGGTGTGGACCTCCAGGAGTCCGGCGCGGCGCAGCGCCCGGTTGATGTCGACGGGCCGGTCGACCCGGGTGATGCCGTATTCGGAGAGGGCGACGACGGTGCGCCCCTCGCGGCGGGCGTCGTCCAGGAGCGGGGCCACCGCGCGGTCCAGATCGGCCGCGGCCCGGAAGGCGCGCGGGTCGTCGGGGCCGTAGCGCTGGAGGTCGTAGTCGAGGTGCGGGAGATAGCACAGGGCGAGGTCGGGGTGGCGGGTGTCCAGGATGTGGCGGGTGGCGTCGATGATCCACTGGGAGGAGACCAGGTCGGCGCCGGGCCCCCAGAAGTGGAAGAGGGGGAACGTGCCGAGCTTCTCGGTGAGTTCGTCGTGCAGGGCCGGCGGGCGGGTGTAGCAGTCGGGTTCCTTGCGGCCGTCGGCGTAGTAGACGGGGCGGGGCGTGACGGTGTAGTCGGTGTCGGCGCCCATGGCGTACCACCAGCAGACGTTGGCCACCGTGTAACCGGGATGGGCGCGGCGGGCGGCGTCCCAGAGCTTGTCGCCGGCGACGAGTCCGTTGTGCTGGCGCCACAGCAGGACGTCACCGAGTTCGCGGAAGTACCAGCCGTTGGCGACGATGCCGTGCTCGGCGGGGGTGGTGCCGGTGAGGAAGGTGGACTGGGCGGCGCAGGTGACGGCGGGCAGGACGGTGCCGAGCGGGGCCCGGGTGCCGGACTGTCCGAGAGCCTTGAGGTGGGGCATGTGGTCGAGGAGGCGGGGGGTGAGCCCGACGACGTCGAGGACGAGGAGGGGGGTGGGCGGGGCGGCCGCCCCGGCGGTGGTCATGGCAGCTCCTTGAGGCCGAGGTCGGTCAGGAGGTCGCGGGCGAGGGCGAGTTCGGCGGCGATGCCCTCGGCGAGCTGGGTGCGGGTACGGGGGCGCAGTCCGGCGGGAAGCGCCTGCCAGGTGTACGTCTCGACCTCCAGGTGCCGGGTGAGCGGTCTGGCGCCGCCGACGAGCCGGCCCAGCGTGGCGCGGAGGACGGGGAGCGTGGAGGTGAGCGGGGGTGCGGGCGGTGCGTGCAGCGGTACGTGGAAGTGGGCGCGCCACGGGGTGCTGTCGCCGAGGATCTCCCCGGTGACGGCTTCGCCGAGGTCGTCGGTGCCGCGCAGTCCGGCGGCGGTTGCGGTCCGGGTCTGGTGGAGGAAGCGCGGTTCGGCGAAGGCCGCGAGGGCGGTGCGCACCTCGGGGAGATGGGGGTGTTCGGCGTGCAGGGCGGCGGACAGTTGCGCCTTGACGGTGGGGATCCCGGCCTCGGTGAGGGCGTCGAGGGCGGTGTCCGGGTCTTCGAAGGACGTGGCGAGATGACAGGTGTCGATGCAGACGCCGATGCGCGGGTGGCCGACGGCGGTGAGGGGGGCGATGGCGTCGGCGGTGGTCTCGACGGTGCATCCGGGTTCGGGTTCGAGGCCGATCCGGATGGACTTGCCGGTGATGTCGGCTAGTGCGTCGAGGTGTGCGCCGAGGGTGGTGAGCGCGTCGAGTGCGGTGCGGGCCGCTTCGGGATCGCCCGAGTACGGGGTGCGCCAGGCCAGGGGCAGGGTGGAGATGGTGCCCTCGGTGACGTCGTCGGGCAGGAGCGCCGCGAGCAGCCGGGCCAGGTCGGTGGTGTGGGTGAGCCGTTCCGGGTCCGTCCAGTCCGGCTTGTAGACCCGGTACTTGACTTCTTCGGCGCCGAAGCCCTCGTACGGGAAGCCGTTGAGGGTGACGACTTCGAGGCCGCGGCGGTCGAGCTCGGTGCGCAGGCGACGCAGTTGCGAGGGATCGTCGACGAGGGTGCGGGCGGCGTCCCGGGCGAGCCAGAGGCCGATGCCGATGCGGTCGCGCCCGAGCCTCCTGCGTACGGGTTCGCAGTGGTCGCGGAGTTGGGCGAGGACGCCGTCCATGGTTTCGGCGGGGTGGACGTTGGTGCAGTACGCGAGGTGGACGACGGTTCCGTCGGGGTGGCGGAAGCGCATGGCGTCATTCCCCTCCACGCAGAATGGAGTTGCCCTCGTGGAGTGGTCGCGGTGAGGGGGTTTCGAGGTGGAGGCGGCCGCTCCGGCCGTAGAAGGTGACGGGGTTGCGCCAGAGGACCTGGTCGACGTCGTCGTCGGTGAATCCGGCGGCGAGCATGGCGTCGGCCACCCGGCGGGTCTTCAGCGGGTCGCTCCTGCCCCAGTCGGCGGCGGAGTTGACGAGAACCTTCTCGGTACCGTGGCGCTTGAGGATCGCGATCATGCGGTCCTCGTCCATCTTGGTGTCGGGGTAGATGGAGAAGCCCGCCCAGCAGCCGCTGCCGAGGGCCTCCTTCACGGTGGTCTCGTTGAGGTGGTCGAGCAGCACCGCCTCGGGGTCGAGGTGGGATTCGCGGACGACGTCGATGGTGCGGCGCAGGCCGGTGAGCTTGTCGCGGTGCGGGGTGTGGACGAGGGCGGGCAGGCCGTGGTCGGCGGCGAGCTGGAGCTGGGCGGCCAGTGCGTGGTCCTCGGCCGGGGTCATCGAGTCGTAGCCGATCTCCCCGACGGCGACGACGGAGTCCTTGACGAGGTAGCGGGGCAGGACGTCGAGGACGGGGGTGCAGCGGGGGTCGTTCGCCTCCTTGGGGTTGAGGGCGAGCGTGCAGTGGTGGGCGATGCCGTACTGGGCGGCGCGGAAGGGCTCCCACCCGAGGAGGCCGTCGAAGTAGTCGAGGAAGCTGGCCGGCGAGGTGCGGGGCTGGCCGAGCCAGAAAGAGGGTTCGACGAGCGCGCGGACCCCGGCGTCGTACATCGCCTGATAATCGTCCGTGGTGCGGGAGGTCATGTGGATGTGGGGGTCGAAGATGCGCATCAGGACTCCTGCGTCGAGGCCGTGGGGGGCGTGGGAGCGGTGGTGCCGGGTGCCGTGAGGGCGAGGACGTGGTGCAGGCCGGCGGGGACGGGGCGGCCGGCCGCGATGCGTTCGGACGCGAAATCGCCCAGCATGCGGGCGAGTTCGGCGTCGCCGCGTGATCTTCGGGCCAGGCCGTCGACGGCTTCGACGGGGACGCCGGTGAACAGGCACTTCAGGACGGCGTGGCGCCAGTCGTGCGGACCGAGGTGGGCTCCGGCGTACGGTCCGACGGCTGCGGTGACGAGGGTGGTGTCGTTGGTGCGCAGGGCGTCCTCGACGAGGGGCAGGGCGGCCGGGCCGGGATCCAGTGCGGGCAGGGCCAGCAGAACGGCCCGGCGTTCGGCGGCGGTGCCCTGTTCGTAGAGGCGGGTCAGGGCCGGCAGGCCGGCGCGGGCCTCGACGAGCAGCAGGACGCGTACGGAGTCGGCGTGTTCGAGTCCGCAGTGCCGGCCGGCGGCGGCGTACCTCAGCTCCCACGGGGGTACGGCGTGGCTGTCCGCGGGTGCGGTGTCCCGGTGGGCTGCGGCGTGGGCCGCCTCGGCGAGGGCCTCGTCGAGCCAGGCGCGCGCGGCTCCGCCGAGCAGGGTGTCGAGTTCCTCGCGGGTCAGGAGCGGGGTGTTGGAGGTGGGCGTCACGGCGTGCTCCCTTCGGCGGTCTCAGCGGTGGGCCGGACGGTGCTTGTTCAGGAAGTCGAGTGAGGAGCGGGCCAGTTCGGGGCCCGCGTGGGAGTGGCGGGGCAGTTCGACGACGGTGAGCCCGTCGTACCCACTGCTTTCGAGGGCGGCGAGTACGGGCGGGAAGTCGATCTCGCCGTCGCCGAAGGGAAGGTGTTCGTGGACGCCCCGCCGCATGTCCTCGATCTGTACATGGCGCAGCCAGGGGGCGGCGTCGTGCACGCAGTCGACGGGCGGTGCGGGCTCCAGGCACTGGCAGTGGCCGATGTCGAGGGTGAGGCCGAGGGGTTCGGGGTCGCCGCTGAGCGCCCGGAGGTGGTGGAAGCCGGCGAGGTCGGCGAGGAGGTGCCCGGGCTCGGGCTCGATCGCCAGGGGGACCCCGTGGCGCTCGGCGGCGCGGAGGACCGGGGCGAGGGCGCCGGTGAGCCGCTGCCAGGCGGCGTCGGCTGCCGTGTCCGGGGGCGTGAGCCCGCTGAAGCAGTGCACGGCGTGGGCGCCGAGGTCGGCGGCCACCTCGACGGCCCGGACGAGGAGCGCGGTCCTGGCCGCGCGGGCATCGGGATCCGGGTCCAGGAGTGACGGACCGTGCTTGCGGCGCGGGTCCAGGACGTAGCGGGCGCCGGTCTCGACGGTGACGCCGAGCCCCAGCCGCTGGAGCCGGGCCGCGACGTGGCGGGTGCGGGCGGCGAGGTCCGGGGCCATCGGGTCGAGGTGCATGTGGTCGAGGGTCAGGCCGACACCGTCGTAGCCGAGGTCGGCGAGGAGGGCGAGGGCGTCGTCCAGCCGGAGGTCGGTGAGCCCGTTGGTGCCGTAGCCGAGGCGGAGGGTCATGTGGGGCTCACCTTCCGGGCGAGGGCGCGGGCGAGCGGGACGAGGCCCATGACGGCGAGCGCGGACCCGGTTGCTCCGGCGCGTGCGGCGAGGGCTGCCTGGAGCGGGATCATCGCCCGGATGCCGCTGCCGACGGCGCGCTGGGTGAGGGGCGGCGACGGGTTGAGCGCGGCGTGCGTGAGGGGGCGTGCGGCGGTGCGGAGGTAGGCACCGGTGAGCGCGGTGAGGAGGAGCCCGCCGGGGGCGCCGCGCGAGGCCCGCCGTTCGCGCGTCATGGCGGCGCCGATCCCGGCGGCGGCCGTGAGCGCGGTGACGGGTGCGGTGGTGGAGCCGCCCCGCGCCTCGTGGCGCGAGACAGCGGTGACCGCGTAGGTGTGCGCGCCGAGCAGGGCGGCGGCGGGCAGGGCGGCGCGGACGGCTCGCAGCGCCGGACCCTGCCCGGTGGCCGTCGCTCCCAGCAGCAGGTCCAGGCCCCGCGCCGCCGCCATCGCGGCCGGGCCCGCCGGGGTGTGCTTGAGGCGGAGGTCGTAGGCCCAGACGGTGGCCGCCAGGCCGGTGGCCACGCCCAGGGCCGGGCGGCCCGCGCGGGCGGCGAGCACGGTGCCGGCCACGGTCAGGGCGCCCGCCGCGGTGAGGGCCGCGCCGGGTGTGATCCGGCCCGAGGGGATGGGCCGGTGCGGGCGGTCGACGGCGTCCTCGTCGCGGTCGGCCCAGTCGTTGAGCGCCATGCCGGCCTCGTACAGGCAGAGTGAGGCGCCCATCGCCAGGGCCGTGGAGCGGCCGGGGCGCCGGCCGGTGGCTGCGGCGCCCGCGAGGGCGTCGCCGGGAACGGTGAACAGTGCGGAGATGCGCAGGAGTTCCGCCCAGTCGCGGGCCGTCACCGGTCACCCCGGAGCCGCTCGCCGAAGGCCAGCAGCGCCAGGTACTGCTCGGAGAGTGCGGCCGGTCCGCCGTCCGGGTCCTTGAAATAGAAGCCGAGTTCGGGTCGGGGGCCGGTCAGGCCCACCTCCTGGGATCGGGCCAGCAGCCGGGCCAGGTCGAGGACCAGGGGCGCGGCCAGGGCGGAGTCGCAGCCCTGCCAGGTGGTCTGGAGCACCATGCGGGCTCCGAGGAACCCGTCGAAGGCGATGTGGTCCCAGGCGGTCTTCCAGTCGCCGAGTGCCGGGACGTCATCGATGTGGACCTCGCCCTCGGGGGCGGCGCCCAGCGTGTCGGCGAGGACGCGTTCCTTGCCGGCGTTCTTCGCCGCGGCCGCGGCCGGGTCGGCGAGCGCGGCCCCGTCGCCGCCGCCCAGCAGGTTGGTCCCGGACCAGGCCCGTACGGGCAGGGCGCGCTGGACGAACATCGGGGCGAGCACGGAGCGCAGCAGGGTCTGGCCCGTCTTGCCGTCGCGGCCGGCGTGCGGCAGACCGGAAGCGGCGACGGCGTCCCGGAGGGCGGGTGCGCCCAGGCCGGTGGAGGGGGTGAAGTTCACGTACGGGCAGCCGGCCCGGAGCGCGGCGGCCGCGTAGAGCGAGCTGGCGGGCAGCCGTACGGCGTCGGGGGCGGGTGCGGGCTCGGTGGAGGAGACGTTGACGACGACGGTTCTGGCCAGGTGGTTGCGCCTGTTGAAGTCCATGAGGTCGGCGGTGAACGCGGCGATGAGTTCCTCGTCGGTGCGGGTGTCGCCGGGCAGAGGCCCACCGATGCGTATCTCCGCTTCGGCGGCGCCGAGTTCGGCCCGTACGGCCGAAGGGAGACCGTGCGGGAGCACTCCCCCGGCGGCCAGTGCCTCGGCCCGTTTGGGGAGGGGGCAGTCCAGGGTGTCGTGGCCGCCGAAGACGAGGGAGGTGAGGGGTGGCAGGCCGCTGTCGGCGAAGGGAGCGGTCTCGGTGATCATGCCGGCCGCGGGGTGGAGTCCCGCCGCGACCGCCGCGCACCCCGCTGTGGCGGTGGTGGCGACGGAGCCGTGTGCTCCGATGAACCAGACTCCGGTACGAACGGCGGTTGCTGACACGTGCTGCCTCCCTGGCTGGGGGTCCTGGCTGGGCCGGTCCGGTGGCGCTGTACAGGAGAGGGAGGGCGGAGGGGGGGCCTGCGGGCC